>NZ_JACJSP010000023.1 GCF_014698235.1 Limnothrix sp. FACHB-406
TGCACTGCCGTTCGAGAAGCCAAGAAAAGCTTCAAAAAAGACGGACAAATTCGCAAATGTCGCTTCCGTAGTCGCAAAGATCGACAACAAACGATCTACATTCCCAAATCAGCCATCAGTGAAAACGGTGTTTACCACACCATCTTGGGAAAAGCAGCCCTAAAAGAATCAATTCCTGGTGGCTTCAGTGATGGTCGGTTGACACTTGCCTATGGCGAGTATTACCTGATCACCTCAACAGAAGTGCAACCCATTCAGTCCGAAAACCAAGGGCGAGTGGTTGCCTTAGATCCCGGTGTCCGCACATTTATGACCTTCTTTGCTGAATCCTTCTACGGATGGATTGGCAATGACTCGAACTTGCTGATTCAAAAGCTGTGCTTCAAGCTGGATCGCCTGATTTCCAAAATCACCAAGGCTAAATCAGCCCAGAAGCGCCGCTTCAAGAAAGCCGCCGATCGCTTGCGTTCCAAGGTGCAACACCTGGTGAAAGAACTTCACCACAAAACCGCACGGTTCCTGACTGAAAACTTTGATGTGATCTTGCTGCCCAGCTTTGAATCCTCTCAAATGGTGAGCAAATCACGTCGAAAGATTAAGTCGAAAACCGTTCGACAGATGTTGACCCTATCGCATTACCAGTTCAAGAAACATCTGGAGTGGAAAGCCTGGGAGTTGGGCAAGGTTGCCTTGACCGACATCAACGAAGCCTACACCTCTAAAACCGTTTCGTGGACAGGTGAAATCGTCAAGATTGGCGGCTCTCGGATCATCAAGTCAAAAATCGATGGGCGGTCAATGAATCGGGATCTAAATGGTGCTCGTGGGATTTTCCTACGGGCATTGGTTGATACGCCTTGGTTGAGAGACCATCTCAACTTATGCATTTGTTAGCATCCGTTAGCAAAAAAGTATCGGTTGAGTTTGGTCGCTGCTGGGCAAGCCTAGATGATGCCGCAACCTCAACTGAGCAGAAATTGAGCAGAAATTGAGCAGAAAACCTTGATCAGAAAACAGTTTTCATGATTCAGCAGTTGCGACGTTTGCCACTCCCGATCGTGTTGGTTGTGCCATTCATGGCGCAAATCTTGGTCATCGTGAGCTTGGTGGGATATTTGTCCTATGCTGGCGGCAAATCGTCCATTTTGGGTGTGTTGGCGCAAATGCAGCGGGATACGGCCGATCGCGCCGATGACCTGTTGCAGGAGGTTTTGCGCGGGTTACAAGACGCGAACCAACGAAATGCGAATAATTTGCGCCCGATCGTGGGCCAGCAGATTCAACAAACCAACACCATGCCCCAAGGGGGGCAACTCGATCGCCACCTGTGGAATCAGGTGATTACCAGTGATGATGTGGACTTGGTGGGGTTCGCAACGGCCACCGGGGAGTTCACGGGGGTTGAGCGTAACAGTCGGGGCAAGCTGCTGATCCGCAGCACCACTGATAACGGGGAACTTTGTCGCTATCTCGTGAACCATCAGGGCGATCGCCAGGCCCAGGTTGATTGTTTGCCCAACGTTCCCAATCCAGATTTTCGACAGCAGCCTTGGTATCGAATGGCGGTTGGGACAGGGGAACCCACTTGGAGCATTATTGATCCCCCTTTTCAGAAAATCACGACTTATTTAAGTGTGACTCAACCGTTGTGGGGCGATCAGGACCGCCCATCGGGCGTGTTGATGGCGGGGCTGCGGCTTTCGCATCTGGGGCAACGGCTGGCCACAATGCAAGCGGGAAAACCAGGGCAACTCCTGATCTTGGAACGGAGTGGCCATCTCATCGCTGCCTCCACGGGGGAAAAACCGGCGGTGCTGCCCTTGTCTGGGGGAGGTCGCCAGCGCCTGACGGCCACCAGCAGCGAGAACCCCGTGACGGCGGAGGCTGCCCGAACTACAATGCGGTTGATTCAGGGCCAGCAACCACTTCAGGATCGCCAAGCCACGATCACGGTGAACGAGGAACAGTACGCTGTTTTCTTGCGGCCGTTCAACGATGCCAGCGGTTTGGACTGGTGGTTGGTGGTGGTGACTCCCCATCAGGTCTACAGCAGCCCCCTGGAGCAAAATCGATGGCTGATTTTGGGGTTGTGTGGCGGTGCAATGGTGCTGGCGGGGTTAACGGGTTGGGGGTTGGCCCATTGGGTGACGCGGCCGTTGATGGAGGTGCATGAGGCAGCCCAGGCGTTGGCCAGTGGCCAGTGGCAGCGACGGGTGACGGGGGACGATCGCCCCGATCGCTTGGGGGAATTAGCCCGGGCCTTTAACTTCATGGCCAATTGCGTGGAGGGGGCTTTTATTCAACTGACGGCCCAAAATCAGGAGCTACGGCGAATCGATCGGCTCAAGGATGAGTTCTTGGCCAGTACTTCCCATGCCCTGCGATCGCCCTTGGCGGGGATGATTGCCATTGTGGAGTCTCTGTTGCGGGGGACGGGCGGCCCGCTGACTTCCCTGCAAAAAACAAATTTGGAACTGTTGTTGACCAGCAATCAGCGCCTGCAAAACTTGGTGAATGATTTGCTGGATGTGGCGCGGTTGCGCTACGGGGATGTGCGTTTGGATCCGCAGGCGATCGATTTGCGATCGGCGGTGCAGGTGGCGATCACGATGTTGCAGCCCCTGGCCGATCGCCGACACCTGACCCTGGTGATGCAAATTCCTGACCAGTTGCCGCCAGTGATGGCTGACCCCGATCGGCTCCAGCAGATTTTGCTGAATCTATTGGACTATGCCATTCAACAAGCTGCGGGCCAACAGATTCTGATTGCGGCTGAGTTTTTGTCTGAACAAGATATGGTGCGGGTTTCAACGCTCGATCGGGGCCCGGAACCGGCGATCGGGTCTTGGGGGCAAGAGTCGGCCCTTGCTCAGGAGGGTTCGGTGCTGCCCCTGATCGCTGATTCTCCCTCGTCCCTAGTCCTAGAGCCAGCTCAGTTAGATTCCATTGGTGGCCTGAGTGTAACCATCACCAAGCGCCTGGTGGAATTACATGGGGGAACGTTGGCTTTGGGCGATGCTTGCGGCCATGGCTGGCGGGATCCCTTGGGGAATCATCCGGAGAATGCCCCGGGAAATCAGGCAACGACTGCTGCTCCCACAATCCGCGAGCGCATCAGCTTCACAATCCCGATCGCCTGGACAGGGGAACCTCCCACCCTCCAGATTGCCCCCAGCGACCATTGGACAGCGCCCCAGCCCCAGCCCCCAACCACCGCCGATCCCGATTTGCTGCCGTCTCACATCCTGGTGGTGGACGATGACCCACTGATTTTGCAAGGGCTGGCCAATTGGTTGGCGCTGGAACCGGGGTTTCGGGTGTCTGTGGCCCTCAGCGGGCGATCGGCCCTGGCCCAAATTCAGCAAGGCCCGGTACCTGACTTACTGTTGCTGGATTTGCGAATGCCCGACCTCACGGGCTACGAGGTGATTGCCCAGTTGCGCCAAACCTGGTCACCCCAGGCCTTGCCGATCGTCCTGCTAAGCGAGCGAGCCTGTCCCCAGGAAATTGTGGCCGGCTTGGCGGCGGGAGCCAACGATCACCTCACCAAGCCGGTGACGGCCAGCGAACTGATTGCCCGCACCCGGGCCCATTTGCAAGTGCGCCAACTGCAACTGCAACAACAGCGAGCGGCCGCCGAGCATGAGCGCAAAATTGCCCTGTTTCTGGATGCGTTGCCCGTGGGGGTGGCGGTCTATCAAGCGGGGGGTGACCTGCTCTACCTGAACAGCTTGGGGCGACAACTGCTGAATTTAGATCCGAACTTAGACCCGAGTTTGGACCCAAGTTTAAATTCGGCTGTGCCCTTGTCGGTGTCGCTGGCCGATCGCCTGTATCGGGCCGGAACCGATCAACCGATTGAGTTGGCCCAGATCCCGGTGCAGTTGGGCGCAACGGGCCAAGCTGCCGTGACGGAAACCATTGAACTCGATCGGGGCAGCAGGCGCATTCCCTTTGAAATGCGGGCTGTGCCCATCACCGATGAAGCGGGGCAGGTGACCTATGCGGTGGTCACCTTTCAAGACATTACCGAGCGCCAAAAAACCGCTACCATTCTGGCCAACTATTCCCGATCGCTGGAAGCGGAAGTGGCCAATCGCACCGCAGCCCTGATTGAGTCGAATCGTCAGCTCGAAATTCAAATTTTGGAGCGGCAACGGGCTGAACAGGCACTCCAGCGGGCCAACCAAGAACTGACCCGCTTGGCGCAACTGGATGGGCTAACCCAAGTGGCCAATCGACGTGGGTTTGATGAGCACCTGGCGCGGGAGTGGGCCCGCTTGGCGCGATCGGGCCGTCCCCTGAGCCTGTTGCTGTTGGATGTGGACTGCTTCAAGGCCTACAACGACTGCTATGGCCATCCCTCCGGTGATGACTGCCTGATTCAAGTGGCACGGGTGTTAGCAGACATGATTTGCCGGCCGGCGGATCTGGTGGCTCGCTATGGGGGAGAGGAGTTTGCCATTATTTTGCCGGAAACCCCCTTGGAAGGGGCGATCGCCATTGCCCACCAAGTCCGCACCCGGATCCGTGGTCGTCAATTGCCCCATGAGCGATCGATCGTGGCCCCCTTTGTGACGGTCAGCATTGGCGTGTCTTGCCTCGTGCCTAGCAGTGACTGCAAACCTGCGACCCTGATTGCCATGGCCGATTCAGCGCTCTACTGTGCAAAACAGGCCGGGCGCGATCGCTATTGTGTGCGAGCCAATCACCCCTCGATCGGGCAAGCGGCGGTCTAGCCACGGTGAAAATTAGAAAATAATTAGAAACTCACTAGAAATTTTTGGAAACTTTTGGAAATTTGATGAGCACCCCGGAGTTGGCTAACCTGGTTTGGCTACTGGTTTGGCTAAAACCTCCATGTCCTCCGTAATTTCTGCCATTGAGCTGTATTTAATTCGCCATGGCATCGCCGCCGAACGCGGCACTTATGCTAACGATGATGATCGCCCCCTTACCCCCGTGGGCCAAACCAAAACCCGCGCCATGGCCGATCGGCTGCGGGAACAGAAGCTGTGCTTTGACACCCTGGTTACCAGCCCCCTCGTGCGGGCCCGGGAAACCGCCGCCATTCTGCAAGGGGTGGATTTGGCCGCCCAAGTGGAGACTTGGCCCGAACTGACACCCGATCGGGCGATCGACCCTTGGTTAGAGCGCTACGATCAGTGGCGAACCCAGCACCTGGCCCAAGCCGCCTTTCCCGCCAAGCCCTCTTCCCGGCTGCGGCTGGCCCTGGTGGGCCACGAACCCACCCTCAGCCAGTGGGCCAACCAACTAATCTGGGGCGATGGAAACCCGATCAATGATGCACGGGACACAATCGTGCTGAAAAAAGCAGGTATTATTGGTTTGATTTTGCCCCCCATGGGTTCTCCTCTTGGTTGCAGCCAGCTCTTTTGGCTGACCCCTCCCCGATTATTCCTATAGTTTTCTGCCCTTGCCCTATGGCTACACCAGCGACTTCCGATCGCGTCAACGAAAGCACTGGCGATTCAGCCAAAACGGCTGCCCCTGCCTGTGAATTCCGGCCGGGTCTCGAAGGTGTTCCCGCAACCCAATCGGCCATCAGTTATGTGGATGGCAAAAACGGCATCTTGGAATATCGAGGGATGGCGATCGAGGAGTTGGCGCGGCATAGCACCTTCCTGGAAACCACCTTTCTGTTGATTTGGGGCTGTTTGCCCACCCGGGAAGAGCTGGAAGAATTTGAGCATGACATTCGCTATCACCGGCGGGTGAAGTTCCGGATTCGGGACATGATGAAATGCTTCCCGGAAAGCGGCCACCCGATGGACGCGCTGCAAGCTTCGGCGGCGGCCTTGGGGCTGTTTTATTCGCGGCGGGCCCTGCCCAACCCGGCCTACATCCGCCAAGCGGCCATTCGGTTGCTGGCGAAGATTCCAACGATGGTGGCGGCCTTCCAATCAATCCGCAAGGGCAATGACCCAATTCAACCCCGGGATGATTTGGGCTATGCGGCCAACTTCCTGTACATGCTCAATGAGCGCGAGCCGGCTCCCCTGGCGGCCCGGGTGTTTGACACCTGCTTGATCCTCCATGCGGAGCACACGATCAACGCATCCACCTTCTCGGCCATGGTGACCGCTTCCACCATGACCGACCCTTACGCGGTGGTGGCTTCGGCGGTGGGCACGTTGGCGGGGCCGCTCCACGGCGGGGCCAATGAGGAAGTGATCGATATGCTGGAGGCGATCGGCTCGATCGAGAATGTGGTTCCCTACATTGATCGCTGTATCGCGGAAAAGCAAAAAATCATGGGCTTTGGCCACCGGGTTTATAAGGTCAAAGACCCAAGGGCTACGGTGCTGCAAAGCCTCGCAGAAGAACTGTTTGACAACTTGGGCCGCGACCAATATTACGACTTGGCCTTGGAAGTGGAGCGCGTCGTGTCCGATCGCCTGGGCCACAAGGGCATTTACCCCAACGTGGACTTCTACTCGGGCTTGGTTTATCGTCGCCTGGGCATCCCGACGGATCTGTTCACGCCGGTTTTTGCGATCGCCCGCGTGGCCGGGTGGTTAGCCCACTGGCGCGAACAACTGTCCACCAATCGCATCTTCCGGCCCACCCAAATCTACACGGGTGAGCATGGGGCATCGTACCAGCCGATCGAGCAGCGCCAATCTCTCGTGCGGTTTGATACGCTCGCCAACTAGCGCTGCCCTTAGGCGCTGCCGTTCATGGACCTAATGCGATCGCTCCCCTTGGGGCTGTATCTTGAACAACCGGTCACTTGGCTCCATCGCCTGGATTCTCGGGTGAAGCTGGGTTGGCTGCTGGCTTTCCTGCTGATGCCCGTTTTGGCCAGCGGGGTGGCCCGGTTGGGGTTGGTGGCCCTGTTGGTGCTGTTGACCGTGGGGGCCGGAATTCCCTGGCGAGTTTGGCGACAGCAGTTGGTTTGGTTGTTGCTGGTGGGCTTTTTTGCCACCTTGCTCACGGCCCTGTCTCCCGATGGCTATGGCCTGAAATATCAACCCCGATCGCCTGCGGACTTGAATTGGTCAAGTTTGAATTCGTCAAATAATCAAGACCCGGCCAGCGGTTCAGCCCCGGCGGGCCAGGCGATCGCCCCTGAAGCCTTGCCCCAGCCCACTCGATATCGATACTGGTTGGTACAACAGGGCTGGTTGAAAGTGTCCCGGCGATCGCTGGGTTTGGGCGTGCGGGTTGGCAGCTTGGTCTTCATTTTGATTTACAGCACCACGCTGTTTTTGTTGACCACGGCTCCCGAGGAAATTGCAGCGGGTTTAGAGAGCTTGATGGCTCCTTTGGGACGTTTGGGCCTGCCCGTGGCAGAAGTAACCCTGACGTTGACCCTTTCCCTGCGGTTCATTCCGCTGGTGTTGGAAGAGGTGCAAAATCTGGTGCGATCGATTCGCACCCGTGCCATCAACTGGCGGCGGCTGGGCTGGCGCGGCACGATCAAGATTTGGCTGATTTTGGCAGAACGCTTGCTGGAAAATCTGCTAATGCGGGCGGAACAGATGGCCACTGCCATGCAAGTACGCGGGTTCACCAGTCCCGATCGTCATTCTTTGCCCCTGTCTGTGCCTCGGCTGCGGGCCCGGGATGGGGTGGCGATCGGGGTGCTGTTGTTGATTGTTGGGGCGCGGCTCTGGTGGGGGTGGCAACCTTAAAATCAGGGGGCAAATTAGGGAGCGGCCCATTATGAATCTCGTCATCAAAACGTCAGATTAGCGTTTTGGGGATTGCACTCCAGAAAAAATTGCACTCCAGAAAATTGTATGCGTTACTGAGAAAGCCACCCTTTTTTGGGACGCTTGCGAAACGGCCCGAGCAGCGACTATGGATTTAACGCCCCCTTGCCCTGATTCTGACCAAGACTGGACGACGGTTAATTTTCCGGGAGCACTGTCTTTGGAAGCATTGGTTGAGGATGGAGCGGATGGCGGAGCGGATGCGGCCCTGGATCACCTGGCCGATCGGGGCGATCGCATGGAAGCGGGGGCGAACCCGGGTTCGGAGGTGAGCAACTCCCCAATCACCCATCCGACCAGCACCAACCCAGCAGCAACGGGGCCGGCGCGATCGGGCACGGACGTTTTGCAGCCCTATTGGTCAGGCAATCGGCCAGCCCGATCGCCTGCGGAGTTACCATTCCAGCGCGAGGAACCCAACCACGGCGGCTCTCGGTTGAGGGGGTCTCGGCCCAATGATGCCGCCTTGAATGGTTCCCGATTGGGTGACTCTCGACTCCGGGGCGATCGATCCTCAGGCGGTTTGCCCGCCGGGCCCACGGATGTGGCCCAGTTGGTGGCGGTGGCGGAGTCCCTGAACCAAGAAAACGAACAATTGCGGCAACAGGTGGCCCGGCTGGAAACGGCGGTGGCGGAATGCCGGGCCACGCTTGATTTGCAACAAATGCGGGCCCAAACCCAACAGGCCCTCTACGACGCGCGATCGCGAGATTTTGAGAGCACCAAACAGGAAGCGACGCGCTTGGCCGAAGCCTTGGCAGCGGCCCAAACCCAGTTGGCCCAACAGGATCAGGAGCGGGCGGAATGGGTGCAGCAGGAAGCCTGCGATCGGGGACGCATTGCCCAACTGGAACGGGCCTGTGCATTGCTGCAAGAGCAGTGCTTGAAGCAAGCCGATGAGCTGATGCAACTGCAAGGGCGGCAACAGGACTTGCAGGAACGACTCAAGCGCCAACAACGGCAAACCCTGCAACTGCGAACCGCCTTGGAACAATGCCTGGAGCAGGAATATGGGCGATCGGTGTTGCCGCCCCTGAACGAAACGGAACCCCGATCACTGGCGCAGCCGTTGACCTTGGCGCAATCTGAGCCGTCTTCCTTGGGCAGTGATGCCTTGACTGATGATCAAGGTGACTTGACTGATGATCAAGAGGATCAATGGGTTGATCAGGACTGGACTGATCAGGACTGGGCTGATCAAGATTGGGCAGCAGCGGTAACCCCGCCCCAAACACCGGAGCCACCTGCGGAACAGCCGGCCGACCCGATCGATGCCATTCGGACTGAAGAAATTTTGGCCTTGCTGAATTGGGACTTAGAGCAAACCGCTCCCAATTTGTCCTATCAAATCCGGCAGCGATCGCAATTGGCAGCGATCGATCAAGTAACAGCCGATCGCGCACGAACCAATCAGGCACAAGACATTACGCCCAAGGCTTTGCCCCCGATCGAGTCCAATGGGGCGGTCTCCGAGTGGGAATCCCTGCCGGACGCGGTTACAACCGATGACCTTGCTAGCCTGGATCGCGATGGCCTTGATGATCTAGCGGATGCCCTGTGGTTGAGTGATTGGCCCCGCCCCCTCAGTCCTACGGAGCAAAGCGATGTGTTGGCCCGGTTGATGGCCTTGGCGGAAACAGAGGAAGCGGATTTGCCCAGCCCTCTTTCCTCCACGCCAGCCCCCGCGCCGAAGCGATCGATCCAACTACCCTTGACCGAACCGCACCACAGCAGCTCGCCCCGATCGCTGGCGAATTTAGGGATGATCGAAGCCGAATCGGCCCAGCTCGATCGCCCGGCCCGCCCTTTGATTGACTTGTATCCCATTGACTCCCATTCGCCGGACTTCGATCCGCTGTCGGAGCCTGATCGACCGGATCGGAGCGATCGATCTCGGCAACCGGATTCGCTTGAATCTATTGATCTTGTTGATCTTGAACCCATTGATGGGGAAGATTTAGCAACACCTTTGGCGGAGGTGCTATCCCTAGAAGCGGAGTTGATGGATTGGCCGGCGCGATCGACTCCGGTGGCGACCTCAGAACCGTTGCCCCAATGGCCCGCCCCCACCTTGGCCAAACCTCGCAAGCGGCGCGATTCGCTGGCCGCCGTTGAGTTGCCCAAGTTTTAAATGAGAGTCCTCGGCAACTCAACTCTTTAAGGGGCAGGGAGAATAAGAAGGGTGGCGGAACCCTGGAGTGATCAACATGCCCGTTTTCATCAGACCCTGCGATCGCGCGGCTTACTCCCGATCGGAACCAAGGTGCTGGTGGCGGTTTCCGGCGGCCAAGATTCGATCGGCTTGTTGCGGTTGTTGGTGGATTTACGCCGCCTTTGGCACTGGGAATTGGTGGTGGGGCACTGCAACCACGGTTGGCGCTCCGATGCGACCGCCAATGGGGACTTCGTGATTCAATTAGCCAACGATTGGGGGTTGCCCGCCGCCCTGGCCAGTTGGGACGCACCCCAAGCCAACGAGGCGGCCGCCCGCGCCTGGCGGTACGATGCCTTGAGCAGCTTGGCCCAACAGCATCATTGCAGCACGATCGTGACGGGACACACGGCCAGCGATCGGGCAGAAACCTTGTTGCATCACCTGATTCGCGGCAGTGGGGGCGATGGGTTGGGGTCTTTGGATTGGCAACGATCGCTCGGGTCGCTGCAATTGGTGCGTCCGCTGCTGGATTGGACCAGGGCAGAAACGGCGGAATTTTGCCAAACTTGGCAGTTACCCTGCTGGGAAGACAGCACGAATCAGGATCAGCGCTATTTTCGGAACCGGTTGCGATCGCAGGTGTTGCCCCTGTTGCGAGCAGCGTTTAACCCCCAGGTGGAACGCCACTTGGCCCAAACGGCGGAACTGTTGGCGGATGAGGCCCAATGGTTGGAACAACTCACCGCCCAATGGCTGGAGACCCATGGGCACGATCGCGCTGGGCCAGGTCGGGGCAATGGGGGCGATCGGCTCGATCGCGCTCAACTGCAACGGGAGCCGATCGCCCTTCAGCGGCGGGTGTTGCGTCGCTGGTTAACCCAACAAACCGCCCGATCGCCCACCTATGCCCAAGTGGCAGCGGTGTTGGCTTTGGTGAACGCCCCCCAGGGCAGCCAAACCCGTTCCCTGCCTCAGGGGGCTGTGGTGCGGGTGCTTGATCGTTGGCTGATTTGGTTGCCGGCCGAGTCTTCCAGCGGTCAAACTGAGCAGGGCGATCGGTCACTGGGCTGACACTGGGCTGATCAGTTGATCAAAAGAGCAATCTTGATCGAAGGAGCGATCGAGGAGCCGATCAAAAACTGATCAAAAACCAATCGAGAACCGAATCAAGGGCTGGGGAAAGTTCTGCGCTCCTGAACCCGTTAGCTGCCACCCGATCGCTCGCCGTCTTCGCCAACGAATGCTAAAAACGAATGGATGCAAGAGCAGCTTGCCGCCAAACGACCGCGCCAAGAACGAATTTCCACTCGAATTTCAGCCAGCATTTCAACAATATTTCCCTGCCATGTCCGCGATCGAATCCCACTTCCGCAATCGTTCCCTGGCCATTGCTGCCGTTTCCGCCGTTGGCCGCTGGGGGTTAGCTGGCTCGATCGCCGCCCTGGCCATGGGATTTGCCACTCCCGCCCAGGCCAGCGACTTTAACCAAACCACCTTCAACCGGCGCAACTTGGTGCAAAGCAACCAATGCCCCAGTTGCAACCTGCAGGGCAATGATTTGAATGGGTTGGATCTGCGAGGGGCCAACCTGCGAGGGGCCAACCTGCGCGAAACGCTGATCATTCGGGCCAACTTGCGGGGAGCCGACCTGAGCGGCGCGGATCTGCGGGGTGCTTACCTGTGGGGCACAGATTTAACCGGAGCACGCCTCGATGGGGCGAACCTTTGCGGGGCGATCGTTCCCAGTGGTGCGCGATCGAACGTGGGCTGTGTGGACTTTTCCAGCTCTGATTTTCGGCCCTCGCCCCCAACGGCCAGTGGCCCGCAAGTGCTGTCTTTGAATGCAGCCGGGACGGCCGGCCGGGTCACCGGCACGGTCACGAGCGATCGCAGTGATGTGTGGTTGGTGAATGGGCGGCCCGGGCGAATGCAGGTGCTGATTTCTTCCCGCAATAGCAATGCTCGCTTTGATGTGTTGGGGCCCGATGGGTCTCGGTTGGCCACCAATACGGGCGAAGCATTCATTGAAATTCCCAGCGAAGGGCAATACCAAGTGGTGGTCAGCAGTTTACGCGGCCCGGAAACCTATGAACTGTCGGTGGAACTGTCCCCGATCGAGCAGCGGCCCCAATCCACCAACCGCGACGAGAGCAACCCTTGGGAGCGCGAGGTGGTGACTCGTCCTTTCCAGGCGGGCCCCACCCTGGCCGATCGCTCCAACACCTACGCCCTGTCGATCGACCCCCTCAGCCGCTACGGTACGGCCCAAGGAGAGGTGACCAGTGGCGAGCAAGATATCTGGCAAGTGGATTTACCGGCCGGGTCGGTTGAAATCCGGCTTGATTCTTACAATGGCCGCGCCAGGTTCGATTTAACCAATGATGACGGCCGCGTCCTGGCCCGCCAGGTCAGCAAAACGCGCTTCCGGGCCCCGGAAGACGCTCGCTATGACATTTCCGTGGGCACGATGGGCGGCTTCACCAATTACCGACTCTGGGTCAGCTTCGATCAATAATTCGATCAATAACTTGATCAATCAGCTCCACCAAATTCGCAGGAAAATCTATAGGTGCAAGATGCACAAATTGGCTCATTAAGGCACATTGCAAGAGGTACGTTGACAGGCTGTTGCCAGGGTTGAGACTCATCAAGCCTGTCAAGATTGATCATCATTTAGAAGATCATTGGGACTAACCAGCATGACCAATCGCCACTGATCAGCAATGTAGTAGCGCGACATCCTTAAAATATTGGGTCAAAGTTGCGGAGCCAGTCGTGGTAACAAGGGGCTTAAGCCCCTTGCTGCTTAACGATCAGGTGACGGTAACAGCTATGTCATTTAACCCAGTGAACTAAGGCAGCCATGCTAGTAGTTGTTTCCTCAGGGCCGAAATTCCCCGTGAGGCTGGGAAAACTATACAAAACAAGCTCTAATTGCCCGAGCTAATTGCTGCCCGCCACCATAGCCCTGAATTGCTAAACAATTGCCCATGGAGCCTCTGCTGAGTCCCGTTTTTGGGATGTATGACTGGTCGTTGGTTAGTGCTTCGCTGGCGATCGCGATCGTCGCATCCTACACGGCCCTCGATGTGGCGGGCCGGTTGCGCCTGGCCCAAACCGTGCGCCAACAGACGCTGTGGTTGGTCAGTGGCAGCCTGGCCATGGGGGTGGGCATTTGGTCCATGCACTTTGTGGGCATGTTGGCCTTTCAGTTGCCCATGGCCGTTCACTACGACCTCAACACCACGTTGCTGTCCTTGTTTTGGGCCCTGATCGCCTCGGGGATTGGCCTGTATGTCATGAGCCGCAGCACAGTGCGTTTTTCACTGTTGGTGGGGGGGCTGTGCATGGGGCTGGCGATCGTGGCGATGCACTATACCGGCATGGCAGCGATGCAGTTGCCTGGCGAGGTTCACTATTCCTGGCTGGGGGTTGGTGCTTCTGTGGTGATTGCCCTGGTGTCTGCCTATGGGGCGGCCTGGCTGTCGCTGCGGTTGGGGCGATCGGGCATGGAAGCGGCTGGCAGTGGCGTTCCCTTTACCTGGCAGTCCTTCAGCAGCGCCATCATTATGGGTTGCGGAATTGGGGGGATGCACTACACCGCCATGGCCAGCACGCAGTTTTGGATGGTGAATCACTCGGTTTTTGGGTTTTCGGAACAGACCCCGGATCTCCCGATCGGGAGCGGGGGTCTCAATCAGCCCTCCAACTTGCCCAGCATCACTTCAGCGGGGTTGGCGGTGGATGTGGCCTTGGGGGCGATCGTCATTTTGGTGATTGCTCTGGCCATTTCAACGTTTGAGCGGATGCTCGATCGACAGCGAGTGCGAGAGCAAACCCTCAGCGAAAGTGAGATGCGGTTTCGACTGCTGATCGATCGCCTGCCAACGGGGGTGTTGCTGGTGGACGCGGGTGGGCGCATTTTGTCTTGCAATCCCATGGCGGCCAAGCTGTTGGGCACTTCTGTGGAGGCCCTTCAGGGGCAAATTTTCCATGCGGGGTTGCCCACCCTCAATCCCAATGATTTCACCCTTGGCCAAGATCTGATGCCGCTTCAGCAGATTTTGGCGTTGGGGGAGCCGGATGCCACCGTGCCCGATCGCCCGATGGTGAACCGAGGCGTGGGCAACCTGCTGAAAGCCAATTTCACCGGCTTCAGTTCCAGCTTCAGCGCCAGTTTGGGTTGGGATGGGGGAGAAACCGGCAGCGGTGGGGCCACCAATCGATCGGCGGGGCAATCTTGGACAACCGATCGCACCACCAATCCCCAATGGCGCTTGGCCAACACCATCTTGAGCTTGAACGAAGGTGAACAGCGGCGCTGGTTGTTGGTCAACGCGGATCCAATTCTGAATGAAGATCAGCAGGTGGAGCGGGTGGTTTGTTCCCTAACGGACATTACCGATCGCCGGCTGGCTGAGTTAGCCCTCCAAAAAACTGCCCGCCGCGAAACCACCATCGCCCGCGTGATTCAGCGAATGCGGCGCACCTTGGAGCTGCAAACCATCCTGGACACCACCACCAGCGAGCTTCAGCAAATTATTGAGTGCGATCGTGTTTTGGTCTATCGCTTTGAGCCGAACTGGAGCGGGCGAGTGGTTTCGGAGGCCGTGGTTCCCGGTTGGACACCGGTTTATAACAACACCACCATTGAGCGAATTGCGGTCGATCGCCCGGAATGCATTATCAAAACGATCGATAGCCAAAACCTGTTGATCCAAGACACCTACCTCCAGGACACCCAAGGGGGCAGCTACCAAACCACCCGCAGTTGTCGCTGCGTCAGTGATATTTATGCCTACGGTTTCGATGATTGCTATCTCCGATTGTTAGAGGCCTTGGAAGCCAGGGCCTATATCATCGTGCCGATTTTCTGCCGGGAACAGTTGTGGGGCCTGTTGGCTTGCTACCAAAATGGCCAGCCGCGCAGTTGGACGGAGGTGGAAGTGGCCAGCGTGGTGCGGATTGCTGAGCAATTTGGCGTGGCCGTGCAACAGGCCGAACTGCTCGCCAAAACCCAACAGCAAACGACCGAGCTGTTGGCCGCCAAGGAAGAGGCCGATCGAGCCAACCGGGCCAAAAGTCACTTTTTAGCCCAAATGAGCCACGAACTCCGCACCCCCTTGAATGCGATTTTGGGCTTTACCCAACTGATGGCGCGTGATCCGTCCCTTTCCCTGACCCACCGCCAGCAGACCAATATTGTGAACCGCAGCGGCGAGCATCTCCTGGGCCTGATCAATAGCATTTTGGATATGTCCAAAATCGAAGCGGCCCAAATGACGCTGCAACTGGAACGGTTTGATCTGCACCGGTTGCTAGACACCTTGCAAGACCTGTTGACCGTGAAGGCGGAAAGCAAGGGGTTGGTGTTGCTTTTTGAGCGATCGGCCACCCTGCCGCAATTTGTGATCACAGATCAGAACCGATTGCGGCAAATTTTGCTGAATCTGTTGGGTAATGCGTTGAAATTTACCGATCGGGGGCGGGTGATTTTGACGGCGCGGGAACTGTCAACCACCCCGATCGGGGAGCGATCGTCACTGATCGCCGAGACCCCGGCCACCCGCGAGGCCGACCCCGCCGCCATTGGCCTGGAGTTCAACATCAGCGACACGGGGCCGGGCCTATCTGCCGAAGAAATTGCCCAACTGTTTCGGCCCTTTGAGCAAACAGCCGTTGGCCAGCGATCGGGTCAGGGAACCGGGTTGGGCCTGTCCATTTCTCGGGAATTTGCCCGTTTGTTGGGCGGCGACATCTCGGTTTATAGTCAACCGCAAACGGGAGCCACCTTCACGGTCACGATCCAAGCCCAGCGGGCAGAAATCAGCGGCGCGATCGACTCCGCTTCCCAGCAACCCATCCTGCGGCTGGCTCCGGGGCAACCGGCCTATGTGATTTTGGTGGCCGATGACCATGCGGACAGCCGCGCCCTGCTCACGGACTTGCTGAATCAAGTGGGCTTTCAGACCATCACTGCCATCAATGGTCAAATGGCTGTCGAACTGTGGCAACAGCACCACCCCCAGGCCATCTTTATGGATATGAAAATGCCTGGTTTGGATGGTTACGCGGCTAGCCGCCTGATCAAATCCCAGCCCGGCGGCCACCAAACTCTGATCATTGCTTTAACGGCCAGCGCTTTTGATCAAGATCGAGCGGCAATTTTGGCGGCTGGCTGTGATGATTTGATCTGTAAGCCTTTTAACTTCACCGATCTGCTGGAGTTGCTGGGTCAAAAATTAGGAGTGCAATACCTCTACCAAGCGCCTGCGGAACCAGAACCCAACACCGCCCCGATCGATGCGGATCCCCATACCTTGCTAGCCCAACTGGCGAGCTTGCCTGATCCTTGGCAACAACAATTCCGATCGGCCGTCACCCGAGGCAGTGATAGCCAAGCCTTGCAGCTTTTGGAGGCGCTGCCGGACAGTGCCAACGCCTTGCGGCAAGTCTTCAGCCAATGGATTGACGGTTTGCGGTTCGATCGGGTGTTGGAATTACTGGATGAAGCGCAATCCGCCCCCTAGATCAGTCCGTTTGTCTCAACATGCCGCCTGAGTTGTTGCCTGCCATGTCACATCCCCCATCTGACCAGCCACCACCGGACTCGCCTGCCGCCACTCACACACCGCTTGCGGGGCACTTGCCCAGGGGCGTGAGTGAATTCCAGGAGCCTGGCCTGGATCGATCGAGCGGCTGGCCCCACGCCGACCAACCGCTCGATCGACCCGCGGCCGCTGCGGTGATCGCTCCCGATCGGGCTGCGACCTCGGCAATGGCTGACATTAATGCTGACATTAACGCTGACACCCATATCGAGCCAGCTAGTTTTCAACAGGTGGATCTCCAGCCGGCCGATATCTTGATTGTGGATGATACCCCCGAAAACCTGAAGCTCTTGGCAGCCCTCTTAGCCAGTGAGCACTATCAAATCCGCAAGGCGATCAACGGTTCCATGGCCTTGCGGGCCGTGGCCGCCGACCCGCCAGATTTGATCCTGCTCGATATCATGATGCCGGACATGGACGGCTACAGCGTTTGCCAGGCCCTGAAGGCGGATCCCAGCACGGCCGACATTCCCGTCATTTTTCTCAGTGGCCTCAGTGATGCCTTCGACAAAGTGCGGGCCTTTGAAACGGGTGGCTCAGACTACATCACCAAACCCTTCCATGGCCAGGAAGTGCTGGCCCGGGTACGTACCCACTTGCAGGCGCGATCGGCTCAGCAGCGGATGGCCGAGCTGAACTTGGACTTGGAACGGCGTGTGCGGGAGCGCACTTGGGCCCTGGAGCAGGCGAATGCGGCCCTGCATACGGAAATTCAAGAGCGCCAACGGCTACAAGAACAACTGATGGATCTGGTGCTGCGGGATGACCTCACGGGGTTGCCCAACCGGACTGCTTTTACGCGGGAGTTGGCGGAACGGTTTCAAGCCGCTCGCCAAGCCCAAGCTGATCGGGTAGCAGTGCTGTTTGTTGACTGCGATCGCTTCAAAGTGGTGAACGATTCCTTGGGGCACTTTGTGGGCGATCAACTGCTAATTAGCCTGGCTCAACGGCTTCAGGGCTTGCTGGAGCCGCCCCACCTCATGGCGCGATTCGGAGGCGATGAATTCACCCTGCTGCTACAGGGGCCCGATCCCCTTGCCTTGGCCCAAACCTATGCCGATCGGGTCATGGAAGCCTTGCAGCGATCGTTTAAGCTCCAGGGCCATGAAATTTTCACCAACGCCAGCATTGGCATTGCCGTAGACTCCGACAACTACAGCCATCCGGAACACTTGCTGCGGGATGCCGATGCGGCCATGTACCAAGCCAAAACCATGGGCCGGGGTCAATACCAACAGTTCAACAAGGCCATGCATCGCTACGCCCTCCAAACCCTGGAGATGGAAACCGAGCTGCGCCATGCCCTCCAAAACCAGGCGCTGCAAGTGGCCTATCAACCCATTGTTTGCGTGGCCACGGGGGTGTTGGTCGGTTGCGAAGCCCTGGTGCGCTGGCCCCATCCCGTTCATGGTTATGTGCCCCCTTCGATGTTTATTCCCGTCGCAGAAGAGACAGGATTAATTGTGGCGATCGGGGAATTTGTGTTAACCGAAGCGCTGAAACAGATCCAACAGTGGAATCGCGATCGCCCGGGCGATCGACCTTTATTTGTGAGCGTGAATCTTTCGGTTCGCCAAATTAACCAACAGGATTTTTTGGAAAAATTCAATCAAATTGTTCAGAATTTGGCCGCAGATCTTTCCTGTCTCAAGCTAGAAATTACCGAAGGGGTGTTTATGGGTCATACCCCTCAAAACATTGCCGTTTTGAATAATTTGCGCGATCGACAAATTCAAATTTGCGTCGATGATTTTGGAACGGGCTACTCATCCCTGAGTTATTTACAGAAACTGCCCGTGGATATTCTCAAGATCGATCGCTCCTTCATCACGCCCCTGGATGAGTCCCACGAACGGGGCGAACTCGTGGCCGCCATCATCCACATTGCCCAAACCATGCAAAAACAGATTGTGGCGGAAGGCGTTGAAACGATCGCTCAACTCCAAAAATTACAAGAATTTAAATGTGACTTCATTCAAGGCTATTGGGTGGCTAAACCCCTCACGGTTGCCGAAATGGAGAATTTTTTGAGCGACTATCCCATTAAATCCTGGTCTCGTCAGGGTTGATATTTATTTCCTGAGTTTTGCCGATGAATGCCACGGTTGCACCCGCGATGTCTACCCAATCGGACACAAAAGAGGACATTCTGATTGTTGACGACACGATCGCCAACATTCAGTTCCTATCGTCCCTCTTAGTAGAACAGGGTTACTTGGTTCGCAAGGCCCTCAATGGCCCCATGGCTTTGCAATCAATCCATGCCGATCCGCCCAGCTTGATTCTGTTGGATATCAACATGCCGGGCATGAATGGCTATGAAGTTTGTCGAGTCCTCAAGGAAAATGATCAGCTTAAAAAGATTCCAATTATTTTCTTGAGCGCCCTGGATAGTGCCCAGGATAAAGTGCAAGCCTTTCAAATGGGCGGCGCTGACTACATCACCAAGCCTTTTCAGTTAGAAGAAGTCATTGCCCGCATTGAAAATCAGCTTGCTCTGAAGCGGGCCCAGGAGAGTCTTCTTGCCCAAAACTTAACCCTGCAAAGGGTTTTGGAAGAATTGCGCCAAACCCATTTGCGGCTGTTGCAGCAGGAAAAAATGGCCAGCATTGGTCAGTTGGCTGCGGGAATGGCCCATGAAATTAATAATCCCCTGAGTTTTATTGCGGGTAATTTGTCGCCTGCAAGGGAGTATTTGGCCACGCTGTTTGAGTTGCTGGATCAGTATCAAGCGGCTTGTCCTAATCCACCGGAGTCGGTGCAAAGGATTCTGAAAGAAATTGATTTAGAGTTCATTGCCCGTGACTTTAAATCACTGGTGGATGCGATGCAAAACGGGGTCGATCGCATTCAGTCAATTATTCTGGCTTTGCGCATTTTTTCGCGATTAGGAGAAGCCGAAATTAAGTCGGTGAACTTGCATGATGGGCTGGACAGCACTTTGCTGTTGCTGAATCAACCCCTAGCCGATTTAAAAATCCGCGTGATTAAAACCTATGGAGATTTGCCGCCTGTGAAGTGCCATGCGGGCCAGGTGAATCAGGTTTTTTTGAATATTCTGAATAATGCGATCGAGGCGTTGAGTTCTGCGGTGCAAAAACAGCAACTTCAAGAAGATCCGACGATTTGGATTTGTACCGAACGCACCAGCCCCACCACCATTCAGGTGCGAATTCGGGACAACGGGGTGGGAATTTCCCCAGAAGTTCAGCGCCAATTGTTTGACCCCTTCTTCACCACAAAACCGATCGGGCAAGGGGTGGGCTTAAATTTAGCCAGTAGCTATCAAATCATCGTGAATCATCACCACGGGCAATTAACTGTTGAGTCAGCCAAGGGAGTGGGGGCTGAATTCTGCATTGAGTTGCCGATCGCCCTGCGTGCCGAGGCCGTTTAAACCAATAAACTGTGGTTTGGCTAGCAAGGCGATCGGTCACTGACGAGTACCGATGATCAACATCAATTCTGCATTTTCTGCATTTAGTTAATTTTTGAAATCCAACTCTTCATCGTCGAATTCGTCTTCAAATTCGTCGTCCAGCTCATCATCGAATTCATCATCTAGGTCGTCATCTAGTTCATCATCAACATCAACTAAGGCTGCATCGGCCCCATTTTGGTGATCCGTCTCCAAGTCTAGGGGATGTTCTTTGCGGTGTTGTTCAAGCTGTTCCAAAAGACTGAGAACGCGGCTTCCCCGCTCGATCGAACTATCTTCGATAAAAATCACTTCCGGGGTTCGTCGCAGCCGCACCCGCTGCCCCAACTCACTGCGCACATAGCCAGTAGCCGATCGTAAACCGGCCATGGCGGCTTCGCGAGCTTCCGTCGTGCCATAGACACTGACAAAAATCTTGGCATGTTGCAAATCGCCGGACACATCCACATCGGTGACGCTGACCATCCCCAGCCCCACCCGATCGTCCTTGATATCATTCATCAGCATCTGGCTGACTTCGCGCCGAATCATTTCCGCCACCCGCGCGACTCGCCGGTTTGTAGCCATTGCTCAATTCTCCAAAAATGCAGTCGAAATGCCGCGAAAACGCTGGCCGTTAAATTTTGCCGCTGAGTTTTGCCGTTGAATTTTATTGAACTTCCGCCAAGCCCAACATGGCCCGCAGCGTGAAGAACACAAATCCCAAGGCAGAGGCAAATAAGCAGCCCACGGCAATGGCCGATCGCCGGTCTTTCATTAATCCCGTAAAGGGCGAGAGCAGCGTGAGCACCACGCCCAGGCTGAAGCTAATTAGAAAGCGGGGATAGCGTAAAACGTTATTCAAAAAGTCTTGCATGGGAATTTCAACGGTGATTTCAACCGGCGAGGGAAAGGCGATCGCCTGGGCAAGGGGCGTTGAGTTGGGAAACGCCGGCCCTGGAAGCCATGAGCCAATCCTTATTTTACGGGCAATTTGGCGAGTGCTTGGCGGGGCGATCGGTTGGCTTGTGGGACTTGGAATGAGTTGGGGCTGAACTGGGGCTGAGTTGGAGATTCACGGGCCGCTGGCTCAGAGTAGCTCGTCTTCAAATTCTTGCTTGAGGTCGCGATCGATCAAGGCGCGCACGGCCTGCTGTGGCGTGATTTGGCCATGCAGCAGGCGATGGACTTGACGGGCGATCGGGACGGGAATTTGTTGCTCGCGGGCAATGGCCACCAACACTTCCACGGTGTTGATCCCCTCCACGGTGCTGTGAATTTCCGCCAGGACGCGATCGAGGGGTTTCCCTTGGGCCAGCCCATAGCCCACCTGGTAATTACGCGAGAGCGCACTGTTGCAGGTGGCCAGCAAGTCGCCCAAACCCGCCAGCCCAAAGAATGTTTCCGCTTGGGCTCCCAAATGCGTGCCAATCCGAATCATTTCTGGTAGGGCCCGGGTCAGGAGGGCCGCCTTGGCGTTGGTTCCCAATTGCAGACCGTCACAAACTCCCGCCGCGATCGCCATTACGTTCTTGAGGGTTCCGCCCAATTCCGTCCCGATCGGGTCGAGGTTGGCATAAACCCGCAACACATTAGAGGCAAAAAGCCGCTGGGCTGCTTCGGCCGCCCCTTGGTCATAGCTGGCCACCACCGTCGCGGCCGGCAACCCATGTTCAATTTCCTGGGAGAGATTGGGCCCCGACAACACCACGATCGGGTTCTGGGGAAAAGCCGAATGCCACATCTGAGAAGGCGTTTGGTGGCTTTGGGCATCCAGCCCCTTGGTGGCGGTGATCAATACCGTGGAGGGGGGCATCTCCGTGGCCGCTAACCGGGCGATCGAGTCGCTTACCCCCTTCATCGACACCGCCGACAGGACAAAGTTGGCTCCCCCGATCGCCTCCGCCAGACTCTCGGGACTTCGCCGCGACCACAGCCGCACGATCGCCTGGGGATTTTGCCGCGCCAGCCGGGCCAAGGCCGCTCCCCAAACGCCCGCACCAATGATGGCGATCGTGACGGGAGCCATATCCACCCGATCGCCCCTTGCCGTGTTGATCATCACTCCTCCTCTCGCTCCTGTGCCGATCCCTCGCTGGATCGATCGCGCCGTTGGTTCTTCAAGGGAACAAGCCGCGCCGTTTGCGAGCCTCCATGGCCCGTTCCAACATGCCCAGCAGGCCGGGGGCCTCTTCCTGGAGGGCCAACAACAGCCGCTCCCCAGCCTCCTCATCGTTTGGGTCCAGCCCTGTTTCCATAACGGCCATCAGGCGCGGCATGGCGAAATCATCAACAATTTGAATCAGCCCCACCAAACAGCGGTTAAATTGTTTTTCCGTGAGGGGAGCATCTTCCAGGGGAAACTCAATGATGGCTCGAATTTCTCCATCGGAGGGGTCATATTCCCACTGGAGCATTTTGGTTTCCCAGGAAATGCTCAGCATGGTTTGCAAAATGGCGGCTTTGTGGGGGTGGTTTTGAATGCCGCTGATGACCTGGGGCGCAAACAGCTTGAAAAAACGCCCTTCTTCTTCGAGCTGCACCACCAATTGAAAGTCATCGAGGTTGTCGGCCTGAACGGCGGTGACAATCCACGATCGCTCGTGGTCAATGTCGTAGGTCCAACCCCGGCGATCGAGGTAGCTGGCAATTTGTTCTAAAGTCGCGCCCATTGAGGAACGTTGGAGATTGCATTTCGGTGCAAAGCCAGCCTAGCAAACGGTGCTCCCCAAACGAGCTTTTGGGGGAATCTTTCTGGGGCGGTGGTCAATCGCTCCGTTGATTAGCCCTCGGATTCGCCCTCAAAAACTGCTGCGCTTCTAGGGTGGCCTACCCCCGATCGCGATTCTTGGGCTGCTGACCTGTTGGCCTCAGCCTTAGCCGCGATCTTTGCTTAGCCGCGATTTTTGATGGTCATGGCGGTGATCAACAACTCAGCGGTTTGGGGGGAAATGGCGAGGGCGCTGGCCAGTTCCGTGAGAAATTCTTGCTCGGAAGCGTCCAAGGTTCCGTCGGTGAGGGTCATGTCGGCGGCCACGGCGTAGGCGGTTTCGCGCAGGTCTTCGGGCAAGGCCACTTGGGCCCCTTGAAACAGTGCATCGGGCCCTCGGGATTGCATGATGCCCAAGAGTTTGTCGATCATTTTGGCCATGTGCTCTTCGTCAAAGCGCTTGAACAGTTGCATTCGATAGAGACTGTCGCGAAGGGTGCGCACTTCTTCATCGGTGGCGTAACCGTCGGCGGCCATGGCAATCACCAAAATCGCCGCAAACGCCTCGGGCGAAGACAGGGTGATCGTCCCGTCGGGAGTTGCTTTCCGAAACACGCTGTCGAGTAGGCCCATAGTGAATCCGTCCTTAAAAAGTCAAAACCCTAAAAATCAAAACCCTAGCGAGCGCGGGGTTTGGGGTGCGCTTTGCGGTGGCGCGATTTCGCGATCTACGGTGGCGCGGTTTGCAGTGCGCGTTGCCTCGTATTGTGGCTTGGTTTCTGTGGGTTGGGGGCGATCGTTAAGGTTGATTTTTGAACAAACCGTGACGGGATTTGGGGCCCCACGGCCGGAGTTAGGCGCGATCGGGCGCAACCTTGGCGGTACAATAAACCCCGCTGAGCCAACCTTGATTCAACTTCCACAACGAATTCCACAACAAACCGATGGCAGAAACGATTTTCTTCAACGCCCTTCGTGAAGCAACCGACGAAGAAATGGCCCGTGACCCTCGGGTGTTGGTGATGGGAGAAGATGTGGGTCACTATGGCGGCTCCTACAAGGTCACCAAGGATTTGTATAAGAAATACGGCGATCTGCGGCTGCTGGACACTCCGATCGCGGAAAACAGCTTTACGGGAATGGCTGTGGGTGCGGCCATGACGGGTCTTCGCCCGATCGTGGAAGGCATGAACATGGGCTTCTTGTTGCTGGCCTTTAACCAAATTTCCAACAACGCTGGGATGCTGCGCTACACCTCCGGCGGTAATTTCACGATTCCGATGGTGATCCGGGGCCCCGGCGGGGTGGGTCGCCAGTTGGGGGCAGAACATTCCCAGCGCCTAGAGGCCTATTTCCAGGCGGTTCCGGGGTTGAAGATTGTGGCTTGCTCCACGCCCTACAACGCTAAGGGTCTGTTGAAGTCGGCAATTCGTGACAACAACCCGGTGCTGTTCTTTGAGCATGTGCTGCTCTACAACCTGAAGGAAGATCTGCCGGACGAAGAATATCTGTTGCCGCTGGACAAGGCGGAAATGGTGCGATCGGGCGAAGACATCACGATCGTCACCTACTCCCGGATGCGCCACCACGTGATGCAGGCGGTGAAAACCCTGGAGAAGGAAGGGATCGATCCGGAAGTGATTGACCTGATTTCCCTGAAGCCGTTGGATATGGCCACGATCGCCGCTTCGGTGCGCAAGACCCATCGGGTGCTGATTGTGGAGGAATGCATGAAGACGGGCGGCATTGCGGCAGAATTGACGGCCCAAATCATTGAACAATGCTTTGATGATTTGGATGCGCCGCCGGTACGGTTGTCTTCGCAGGATATTCCCACGCCCTATAACGGGATGTTGGAGAATCTGACGATCGTGCAGCCGGCCCAAATTGTGGAAGCCACGAAGAAACTGTTGGACAACCGCATTTAGTAGGAACGCTGCGCCGAATAGCACTGGTCGCACGACGGTTATTCGGGTTACTCACGACCGGTTCTTGGGGTGGGTTAACCCGAGAGTGCTACCGGCGTAACGAGATCGTTGAGGGCAAGGCGTTTTGGGCTGGTCGTTCAATCGCCCAAAACCCTGATGCCACCGTGGCGATCTTGTGGACTACATGTTGGGGGTATTAAACACCCCATCCCAATATTCCGGGGGCGGGCAATCCAGATACTGGGTTGCCCGTTCTATATGGAGTTTCACGGAATGATCATGGGGCCGCAGTTGTTGGGCGGCGGCAAAATGCACCATGGCTTTGTGGAAATGGAAGCGGTTAAAGGCTTCTTTGCCCAGTTCGTATTGCTCCAGGAAGGTTTCATCTTCAAAGGAGAGGGGACGGGCGCGATCGCCAATCAGTTCAAAGATGCGAATTGGTTTGGTGCGGCCTTTCACCCGTACCCGATCGAGTTCGCGCACCCAGAGCCGATCGGCACAGCGCTCGTAGGTGGCTTCGCTGAGGATGATGTCACAGCCATATTCTTTGGTCAGCCCTTCCAGGCGGGAGCTGACGTTTACGGCATCCCCGATCGCGGTGTAGTCCATGCGCCGTCGGGAACCGATGTTGCCCACAATCACTTCGCCGGAGCTGATGCCGATGCCAACCCGAAGGGGCGGTCGATCGGTAGCCACCAAGGCTCGGTTAAACACTTTCAGGCGATCGCGCATATCCAAAGCCGTCAGCACCGCTAGCCAAGCGTGGTCCTCTTCGAGGGGCAACGGCGCACCAAAGACCGCCATCAGCGCATCGCCAATGAACTTATCGAGCGTTCCCTTGCGATCGAAAATGGCCTCCACCATGGTTTCAAAATATTGATTCAGCAGGGCCACCACCTCCGTGGCATCCAGAGCCTCAGCCAAGCTGGTGTAGCCCCGGATATCGCAAAACAGGATCGTCACATCCTTGCGCTCACCGGTCAGCATGTCTGCCCCCAGTTCCACGGCCCGTTCGGCCACTTCAGGGGTCATGTAGCGAGACATGGTGGCTTTGAGTCGTTGTTCGCGGCTGATGTCTTCTAACACCACCAAACCGCCCCGCACTTTGCCATCCAAATCCGTCAGGGGATTCACGGCTAGGTTGACGTTGCGATCGAACAGTTGCATATCATCGGGATTCAGATACTCCAGCGGGCGGGCCGGATCGTTCCACAGCCGCACTTGATTGTTGCCCTGGGGCACAACCCAGACGGTTCCCTCTTGGGGGCTGAAGTAGCGCCCGACCCGCAGGGCCTGCTCAGGAACCCGATGGCGTGCGCCAGTGCTGAGGCTGTCTTTCAAGCGTGTTTCCAAGGACTCGATCGGGATAATTTCCCACACGGGCCGTTTCAGGAGTTGCTGTTCCCAAATGGTCTGGATGCTGCGGCGGCCCGCCATCCCATCCCGCCGCACCGGACAGCCCAGCAGTTCCAAGGCGGCTTCGTTGATTGTCACCACTCGCCCTTGCAGGTCGGTGGAAATTACGCCATTGGACAGGCTGCGCAGGATGTCTTTTTGGTACTGCTGTTCCGTGAGTACGCTGTCAAAGAGACGGGCGTTTTCCAGGGCAATGCCGGCCTGGGTGTTGAAGGCCCGCATAAAGGCTTCATCGGAAGCGGTGAAGTTGCCCTGTTTGCGGTTGAGTAGTTGACTCACGCCAATCAGTTGCCCCGAGGGGTCAAAGATCGGCAAGCAGAGGGCATTGCGAGTGTTCAGGCCATGGGGGCGATCGAGCAGGGCATCAAAATCTTCATGGGAAGGGGCATGGCTCAGGTTCAGGGGCTGTCCCTTGCGCACCACATGGCCCACCAAACCTCGATCGCTCGACACCTCCAACGATCGCCCGTCTTCAAAGGTGGTGCGCAGCCGGCCCGTGTCCCGATCGAGCCGGTACAACGTGCCATATTCCGCCTGCATAAAGTCGCGGGCTTCCGCCATCACCGCCTGCAAAACCCGATCCAACTCCAGGCCCGTTTGGGCAAACAGGGTGGTGACCTTCAGCAGCGCCGCCACCCCGCGTTGGTTGCGAGCCGCCTGATAAAAAGACTGGCAACTTTCCAGAATGATCCCGATCGATTCCGCGAATTCCCGAAAGCGGGCCTCGTCTTCGCGGTCAAAGGCTGGCGCAGTGGTTTTGTTCAGCAGTTGCACCACGGCCACCACGGCCCCATCGGTGCTGCGAATGGGCATACAGAGCAAGGCCTCCGTGGGGCGATCGCCCAGACCATCAAAGGCCAGCTCAAACCCCGCCGCCTGCTGCACATTGGCCATGTTCACCACTTCACCCGTGGCAGCCGATCGGCCCGTAATGCCCACGTTCAGAGGAATCCGAATTTCATCGGACTCAGGCACTTGATCGCCATTGGGTCGGGCCCAGAGTTCCGCGCGATCGGGATCCAGCAGAAAAATGGTGGTGCGTTCCGCCTGCAAAATCAGCCCAATTTTGAGGGTCAAGGCATCGAGAATTTGCTCCAAGATGCTTTCGAGCGCCGCATTATTGACCAAATCAAAGGCGCGCAAAAACTGCTGAAACTCCGCTGTGATGAAGTCCAGGAGGCAAACAAATTCCGCAACCGGAAGATCCTGAACCCGTTGGGTGAGCAAGCCCACCCGATCGGGTCGCGTTAACGATGCCAAAAAACTGCCAGTGCCAGCAAAAGTCATGACGATGGCGCAACCCAAAGGAGCAGAGGCGCAAACACAAAACGGAACCAATCAAATCAAGAATTCAGCCTAACCGCAAAGGGCCAGCTCCCCACCCAACGCCCCTTTGCAACCCACTTTATTGTTAGACCGAGGAGGAATAATTCGCCACCGATGGGTTGAAATTGCCCCACCGCCGGTTTTCCGTCAGTCAAAGCAATTCAGTCAAAGCAATTTAGTTAATTTAGCTAATTCGGTGAATTCAGCCAATCAAGCGCAAGGGATCCAACCCTAGCGCAACCGTAACGGAGCTTTGATCGTGCTTGGGGGTATCCACCCAACCGGTCTTTTCCCATGGGAGAGATTGATTGGTTATACAAACATTTGCGATCGTACCCCGGAGAGTTCTCTCTAGTCCCTGAGGTTTCACCCTCTAGGGGCTTGGCCAAGGGATGGTTTTCTGCTGGGCGATCGCATCTGTTAGGGCCTGGGCCCCGTAGCGATTGAGGTGGCTTGGATCCGAAAATCGATCATACTTATTCACCCAAAGCCGCGAAAGATTGAGGTACAACAACGGCTGTGAGTTCATGAATTGGTGAAACTTTTGCTCATAGGCCGATCGGGGTGGATCTAAATAATCATCCGTCAAGGGCACATTCACAAAAGCTACCTTTACTCCTCGCTGTTGGGCATATTGCAGAATTCCCGCCAGCGCATCAAACTGCTCGCCCCCCAAGGAAAAACTACGGTAATCGCTATCAAAATCCCCCGGAACCCGTGGGTAGGTTTGATAGTACGTAGCAGGATCAAACTTGACAGACAGGGGTAAGAAGCCGTGTAAATCCACTACCCCATCACGCCCTGCACCGGCCGTGGCTGCCACTTTCCCCAAGTGGGCCCGGGCCCCCTGCACCAAATCGGGCAGGGCAGGACTGAGACCCCGACGGAGGGTCTCGCGAGCACCCAATAACGCAAATAGATCCCACCCTTGCCACCGATCGCGCAGGGTGGCCTTGAGACTATCACGGCGGCTATGCACCTGGGATAGTCCCGTGGTGCGCTCCTGCAACCAAGCTTCCACATCTTCGGGGGTGGGGATGGTTTCGACGGTGGAGCCTAACCAAGATTGACGCAGCAGGGCCGGAGCTTCGCGGGTGCTTGTGAGGCTACCGGGGCGATCGGGCGGTTCCGGTGGTGGCGCTGTGGCCCCGCTCGGAGCACTGACCAGCGGGCTGACAGGGCGCGGAAATTTCCCCTGCTGAAGGGCCCGGTAAGCGGGTGAAGCGGCCATGGCTTGGTAGGTGGCATCGGCTCGCCCACTGTTAAAGGCGCGAGTGCCATCGGCCCAGAGAATGAGCTTGGGCAATTGCTCCGGCGGCAAAATTCCCTGCACGATCGCCTGCACCACCTTGGCCGTGGCCCCATTGATCCCAAAGTTAAAGATTTTGAGCTTGGGATGGCCATGGCGAGCCAACTGATCGCGCAGGCGAGCGGGGTCGATGCCGCGCAGCGCCCGGGAACTGCCCACTACCAAGACATCGGGCACGCCTTCCCGCAGCACAAACTGCTGATAGAGCAGAAGTTGCCGATCGAACTGGGGGCTATTGAAACTGGGAAATTGGGGCGGTTCCGGGAGCACCTCCGCCGCTTCGGCCGGGCCGCTGGAGAGGTTCAGCAGGGCCGAGGCGGAACGGCGGGCTTGGGCGGCCGAAGACAGGGCCCATTCGGGCCGGGCTGCGATCCAATCCAATCCCACAACGAGGCTGCACCCGATCGCCCCGGCGCTGAGGAGAGGGAGCCATGGGGCCGGTTCTGGGCGATCGGAATACCAAACCCGAGTGCGGGTGTTGGGATGGGCGGTGGCTGACTCGGCCGGTTCCGCGTCCGTGGTCCAAATGCCCGTGGCCGTGAGGGTCGATCGCGCTTCCAACCAAGCCCGTTCCCGAAACTGAGACCAAGACCAGCCCGATCGCCCCGCACCGGGCAACGACAGGGGCTGCAACGATCCTCGCTCAATGGGCTGATCCAGCTCTGGATCGAACGCTGGGGAATCCGCTGGGGAACGGGCCCGATCGGAACCTTGGGGGGAATGGGATTCGGTGGCGGAGGCTTCGGCCGCCCGGGCCACGGCTGCCTCCGCGCCCACAAAATCTGGAACCGCATCATGGGAGCTGAGACGGCCAGAGCGGGCGGTGAAATCTTCGGCAAATTGCCATTGGGGCTGTTTGCTGCCGGCGGCCCGGCCATAGATCCGCACCCCAGATAGGCCCGGCACTTGCAGATCATGGATCAGCTTGGCCACGGCGGTCGTTACGGCGGCCTGTTCGGGGCAACGGGGCCCATCCAACATCACATGCAGCAAATCGCCCCGCCGACAGAGCTGCACCCGCAGCCCGCCGGAAGCCATCCATTGATCCAAATGCGGATTAATCAACCGCTCCAGCAAGAACACCTGGGCTGCATGATCATCACTTTGGGCCAGGGTGAGGGTGGACTCGGCCAAGTCCGATCGGCTGGCCGCTGGCAAGTCCATCCATTCCACCCAATGGGGCGTGGCCTCCGGGCGATCGGGGCAGCCATAGAGCACCAAGGAATGGATGCCCTGCGGAGCGATCGCCCGCACCAGGGTGGAAACGGTGCTAATCACCTCCAGGGGCGTGGCCAGGGCCGATTCCTGAAGCTTCGCGAACACATGCAGCGTGGACTCTTCCAACACCGCCGACACGGATTGGGCCAAACGACTGCCCAAGGTGCGATCGAGCAAGTGCGAGAGGGCCTGCACATCCCCCCAGCGGGCCCAATCAAACAACATTTGGCGAGGAGCCGTCAGGTTCACCCGCAAAATCCAATTCGGTTCCGGTTCCGCAACGGCCTGGCCCAACACATAGCCATCCCGGAAGCCGTCTAGGTTCAGTTCCCGCAAGGCCAGGGCCATGGCCGGCCCCTGGGCAACCCAATCCACCGGTTCCGCCACTTGGCAAATGGCCCAAAGGCGATGGCCCGTAGCCCCGTTTGGCTCTCCCTGAATCACCCGGGGGCTGGGGGTAATTTTGACCGTCACCTTGGCTTGAATGCCCGATCGCTTCAGGGTTTCACCCACCTGCTGGGCGGCCCGCTGGGCCAAACCGGCCCAAGCGGCCTGGATGGGCGGCGCGTCGGGTGTTGAGGTCGCTGGCAACGGCAGGGCCGCAAATTCCTCCGAAGCATCCGCCGCCTGCATCACATCGGCAACCGTCGGCATTGGGGGTGCGGTGGGAGCGGTGGCCATCATGGAAGGCTCCAGCACCACGTAGCGCGTCCAGGCCGGCTTGGTTTGGCCCAGTTGCCGACCATAGAGCAACACCAGCCGGGGCAAGGTTTCCCAAGACAACTGATGCAGGGGCGATCGGGTCAAACCTTGGCGAAACCGGGCTTCCAAAACTGCCGCATCGGGACAGGTCAACCCTTCGCAAAGCACGTGCAAATGGGTTCCCGCTAGGCGCACTTGCACTTGCAGGCCTGGCCAGTTCAAAACCCGCATCACCCAACTATCGAGGGCCTCCGGTGCAAGATTTAACGGTGGCGAGTCCACGGGTCCCATTACATCTCCCATACTTGTCGCAAAGGCTAGCATACGAGTGCCGTTTGCCCATAGCGAATCCGGAAGCCTTGAATTAACAGAATATCCCCGAAACGGGCATCAACGGCTACGCTGTCTAGACTTACGCTGTCTAGACTATTGAAAAGCGAAATGCAGGGTTTTGTTGTCCAAGGTCGATCGCCTGATTGATGACCGATGGCTCGCCTGAATCGTCTGATCGATCGCCGATTGGCCAGCCACGTGAATAGCCCAAATAACGCCTAGCTGCTCTGAATCCTCGGGAATGATCGTGATCATCTTGCGAGGCTCGATCGAGATTGGGCCGGCGTTGAAGGCGATTGTGCTGAAACCATCAAACCAGAACCGTTCAACCTCCCTTTGTCCGTTCCATCCAGACCCCAAAAAGCCGTCAGTTCGCAAAATAATGTGGTATCGATTGATTGTTGTTGTTAGACCGCGAGGGTGGCAGTTGTGCTGATCCCCCTAGACTATTACCGAATCTTGGGCTTGCCGATCCAGGCCACCACCCCGCAACTGCAACAGGCCTATCGCCAGCGGAGTGACCAACTGCCGCGCCCGGAATATTCCCAGGCCGCCATTACCCTGCGGCAGCAGTTGATCGATGAGGCCTATCGCCAACTGAGTCAGGCCGCCAGTCGGCAGGCTTATGATGAAACCTTTTTGGCCGGTGGGGGTGGTTCGGCTCCGCCGCTGCTGGATGCTCAAGGCCGTCGCCGGGCGAAGCCGCCGGCCGATCGCGCGGAAACCCCCATGCTGGATCTGGATGAGCGCCAGTTTGTGGGGGCACTGCTGCTGCTTCAGGAGCTGGGGGAATATGAACTGGTGCTGGAGCTGGGCTATCCCCACCTGAGCAATCCGGGCACGATCGAGGCGGGCCGCTTTGGCGAACCGCAATTGGCCTTAGCAGACATTCTGCTGACCGTGGTGCTGGCCTACCTAGAACTGGGCCGCGAACAGTGGCACCAAGGCCAGGCGGAACCGGCCGCCACCTCCCTCAAGATTGCCCAAGAGTTGCTGTTGCACCATGGGTTGTTTGCCAGCTTGCGGGGCGAAATTCAGGCGGATTTGTACAAACTGCGGCCCTATCGCATTTTGGAGCTGTTGGCCCATCCGGACGAGAACAGCGTGCAACATCGCCAGGGCTTGCAGTTGTTGCGCAGCATGTTGAAAGAACGCGAAGGCATTGATGGTCAAGGGGATGACCGATCGGGCTTGGGCGTTGAGGACTTTCTGCGTTTTGTGCAACAACTGCGGGTGTATTTGACCACGGAAGAACAGCTCGCCCTGTTTGAAGCGGAGGCCAAGCGCCCCTCAGCGGTGGCCACCTTCCTGACGGCCTATGCGGCGATCGCCCGGGGATTTGGGCAACGACAGCCGGCCTTTGTGCGGCAAGCGAGCTTGCTGTTGCGTCGGTTGGGCAATCGTCAGGACGTGTTCTTGGAGCAGGCGGTTTGTGCATTGCTGTTGGGACGGCCCGAAGAAGCCACGCGCTACTTGAGCCAAAGCCAAGAACAGGAAGCGATCGCCCTGATTCGTCAGCAGTCGGCCGGTGCGCCGGATTTGTTGCCGGGCCTCTGTGCCTATACGGAACATTGGTTACGCCATGAGGTGTTTCCCCATTTCCGGGATTTGGTGCAGGGGAGTGTTTCCCTCAAGGAATACTTTGCGGATGCTTCGGTGCAAAGCTATCTGGAAGCCCTGCCGGAGGGGGAACCACCGGAGAATGAATGGACGGTGGTTCCCGATCGCGCTTCCGTGAAAGCGGCCACACCGATGACAGCAAACCGGGGATCGAACCGCACCTTGGCGGCCCTGGCCGAATTGGGCGATCGCCGGTCGATCGACATGCCCCAGTTTCCCTGGCAACGCCCTACCCCTGTGCCATCGGCCGCCAACCCGATCGAACCCACTGCCAGCACCATTCGACCGCTGCCCTTGCCGGAACAGTTGGGAACCCAAGCCACCCAGCATGATCCAACGGCCCAGGACTCCGGCGCGGTTGCCCGGGCCTTTGCGGACTTTGCGGCTCCGGGTTCCGCGCCGCCGCCCAACAACGTGATTCCCCTCAGCCGGGCCACGGGAGCCAACACAGGAACCAGCAACATGGGCAGCAGCGGGCGATCGAGCGTGGGAGCCGCGCCTCCGTTACCCCCTGCCGATCGCCCCAGTCGCAGTCGTCAGCGTTCCGATCGCCCTGCCCGGACTCGGGGGGGAGGCGGCGATCGACTCCCAATCGCGATCGGGGTTGGGATTATGGTGATTGGTCTTGGTTCGTTCCTCATTTGGCGCGTGTTCCAAGCTTTGGGCGAAACCTTCCAAGGGGGGCCCAACCTGGAGGGAGAACAACCGATCGTCCAGCTCGATCGGCCCGTGATTGAAATTCCGCCGCCGCCCGCAGTCCCCAACCCGGAAACCGCCCTCACGGCCCCTGGCCTCAACCCGGAAACCGCCCAACAACTGGTGCAAACCTGGCTGAGCGCCAAAGCCGCCGCCATGGGCCGCGAACACCAGGGAGAACGCCTCACGGAAATTTTGGCAGATCCGATGTTGCGCACCTGGCGGGCCCGATCGCGCGATGCCCTCAACCAAAAACTGCACTGGGAATACGAACATCAGGTGAAGCTGGAGGATGTGAAAGCCACGCCAGACCAGCCTGATCGCGGTCAAATTACCGCTGAGGTGCGGGAAGTGGCCAAACTGTTCAAAAATGGCAAGCCCGATCGCGCCGGTTCCTACAACGAAGTGCTGCGAGTGCGCTACGAAGCTCAACGCAAGGACGGGCGCTGGTATCTACGTGATGTTAAAGTGATCCGATGATTGGGTTAACCCATGGTTAAACGCCAGCTTGCTGAGCGGGTCGATCGGCCTTGGGCCCTAAACCCAAATCACCGTCCCTGCACCGGGCTGGCCTACGGCGATCGCGCAGTCCCGTATGGCCGAAGTACTGCTACATGCCTACACACCACTGTTGATTTGGACAGGGTTGGGACTTTTGTTGGGGCCCTGGTTACCCCGTTCTTGGCCACGACTGGTCGGGCGATCGCTCTATTGGGTCGGTGTGCCCCTCGAAGTCTTTTCCCTTGCCCGCCACACCAACTTTTCAGGCCAAATGGGTCTGGCTCCGGCCGGTGCGGCTCTCGCGGTGGTGTTGGGAGCCTTGCTGAGCCTGGCTTCGCTGCATTACCTGATGAGGCGCGATCTGCGCGTTGATATGCCGCCCGATCGCCCGACGGGGGGCCTTTGGGGGCGGCATGGCTCTGGGAAATTCGCAACGGCGATCGCCCTCAGCACCTCGCCCGCCCTGGCCCCGATGGTGACGAATTTGGAGACAAATTTCGGGGCAGATTGTGGAATAGATTGTGGGGCAGATTGTGGGGCAGACCTCGCGATCGATGTGATCGATCCGGCCAAGGCTCCGGAAGCAGCCCCTTGGTGGACAGAACCCGCCGCCCGAGGGAGCTATATTCTCTCCGCCATGCTGGGGAACACGGGTTTTGTGGGCTTGGCGATCGCCCCTTTGTTTTTGGATGCCAGCTCAGCGGGATTTCCAGCGTTTTACGCAGTGTCCCAAAACGTGATGGGAACCTATGGCCTCGGGGTGTGGGTGGCCAGCACCTTTGGTTCCACAGGGGGCGATCGCAGCCTTTGGGGCCAAGTCAAAACCATGGCCGCCGTGCCCTCTCTTTGGGGATTTGGGTTTGGGGTGGCCAGCCAACCGATCGCCCTGCCCTCCTGGATCGAAACCCTGTCCCATGGCTCCGTGGGGCTGGTGATTCCCACGGCGTTTGTGTTGATGGGTATTCGGCTCAGTCAACTGAAAGGGTGGGACTGTTTGCGGGTGGCGGCCGTGCCGGCCCTGCTCAAAACCATCGCCGTGCCGGCCCTGTTGGGACTGGGGGCGATCGTGGTTGGGATTGATCCGCAATTACGCTTGGGGCTGGTGTTGATGTCCGGAATGCCCACGGCCTTTGCTTGCCTGATTTTGGCGGAAGAATACGACCTCGATCGCTCCATGATTGCCACCAGCATCGCCCTCACCACCGTGCTGGTTTTGCTGGCCATCCCGATGTGGCTCAAATTGTTCGGTTAATGACCATAGGGGGAAAAATTCAGCATTGACATAAATCGCTTCCGATCACTTCAGGATTGGAGAGCGCAGGCGCAACAAGATTCGATCGGGATCAGGCCGCTCCCGAGGCCGCGCTAAAATGGCGAGCGATTTTGCAAGCCTCGGTTTACCCACCGCAAGCCTGCCTACCCCCTTCCGGATTGGGTCAAATTTGGTGTTAGGAACGCATGATGCACACTCGATCTACTCTGCCTTGGGCTTGGCAATTGGTGCAACGACGCACCCGTCGAGGATTGGCCTTGGGCCTGGCGATGGCCGCCTCCTGGACAAGCGCTGGGCCGCTACCGGTTTTGGCCAATCCTGTTCCGTCAACCATCGCTGCTGAGGGCCATGGGCTGAACGACTCGATCGGGCGGGCCCCGGAAGCCGCCTCACCCGCTCCAACGGTGATTCCCGCCAACATCCCCACCGACTCAGCCAACCCGAACGCAACTCCCGGCTCAACTCCGGCTCAACCGCCAGCCCAAGCCCCCAATTTGTCTCCCAGCCCCACCGCAGCGCCAGCGGAACTGCCCGTGAAGCTGGTGTTGCGACTGCGGGAACGGCGGGTTTATGTCTATCGGGGCGATCGGGTAGAAGTCAGCTACCCGGTGGCGATCGGGAAACCTTCCACCCCCACCCCCACCGGCACCTATCGCGTGTTCCAAATGGTGAAAAATCCCATTTGGCGCAATCCCTGGACAGGCCAGGTCACCAACCCCGGCCCCAACAGCGCCCTGGGGTTACGCTGGATTGGGTTTATGGAGCGCTCCAACGGCATCATTGGGTTTCATGGCACGCCCACGGTTAACTCGATCGGGCGGGCCGCCTCCAATGGCTGTGTGCGGATGCGCAACGAGCATGTTGTAGAACTATTTGAAAAAGTGCAAATGGGAACCACCGTTGTGGTTGAACCCTAGGCCCCTCTGCCTTGAATCCACACCCACCCTATGCAGTTCCAGCAACCGCCGCATTTTGGGGACTCTTCTCGCCCCTTGAACCTTCTGGCGATCCTGGGTCTGGGCTTACTGTCCGGGGGCCCGGCCTGGGCAGAGGGGCCCCAACCGTCCCCCAATCCGCAACCCCGCCCCGTCCAGGCCGTTAACCCAGCCGCCAATGAGTCGCCCCTAGAGCGGCCAGGCCTGTGGCCCCCGATCGTACAAACGGCCCAACCGCCGTTGCCCGGTTTGGGCCAATACCAAGCCCATGTCCCAGTCGTTTCCAGTGCCCTGGTGTTAAGGCTTGGGGAGCGGCGGGTTTATCTCTATCGCGGTACGGTGATGGTGCGCAGCTATCCCGTGGCGATCGGGCGGGATGGTTGGGAAACGCCCACGGGCCATTTTCAGGTCATTCAAAAAACAGTGGATCCCGTTTGGCAGCATCCCTTCAACGGCACGATCGTCCCGGCGGGAAAAGATAATCCCTTGGGGGTTCGTTGGATTGGGTTTTGGACCAATGGTGACAACTCGATCGGCTTCCATGGCACACCTAATCCGGAGCTGATCGGTCAAGCGGTTTCCCACGGTTGTGTGCGGATGCGCAATGAGGACATTGTGGATTTATTCGATCGGGTCACGGAGGGGATGCCCGTGCGGGTGGAGCCATGACGCAACAGACTAAAGCCGGACTGGCACGGGACTGAATCGGAGGTGGGCCAGTGAGCCGGCCCACCTGGGCCCATCCCCGATCGCCCTCCCGGGAACTGGTAATCTAAACAGGCTGGGTACAGGCGATCGGCCGCTCCGTGATTTTGTGGCGCTTGCTTGCAACCACGGTTGAGCGGCTCCTGTTGGGCCCGTTGCCAACGGCCCTGCTTCTTCCGCAACCCACAGCAACCTCGTCTCGTTGAATTTGCCCCATTCACTAGCCAACCATGTCTAAACTCGACAAGCCCTTTGACACGTCGGATTTGATGTATCGTGCTGCCTCGCTGATTTCCGAATCGTCCAATCGCTACAAAATCACGGTGCAGGTGGCCAACCGGGCGAAGCGTCGCCGCTACGAAGAATTTGACACGGGCGAAGAATCTGCCATGAAGCCGGTGATTCGCGCCATCATTGAAATGTCCGATGAGCTGACCCAGCCGGACATCATTGTTTCTTAGTTTGTTTTGTTTCTTAGTTTGTTTCTCAATTTCGTCAGTCTCCTAATGGCGCTTCTGAACGTTGGTTCTGTTCTGAACGTTATTTTTGAGCGTTAATTGAGGGTTCGGCCCGCCCGTCCGGAGCGCGGTCATCTCGACCGCCCGGATCAACCAAGATTCAGAATCCATGAAGCGAGCACGGCAGTTTATGACTCTGTTGAGCGGAAACGGGCGGCGATCGGGGCGTTGGCCCTGCCTGTGGGGCGTTTGGGTGGCCTTGGGCTTAGCGATCGCCCTGATGCTTCGGGGCCCCGCGATCGCCCAACTGCCTCCTTCCACCAATGATGTTTGGCGGCAGGTTTATCAAGTGCTGCCGGATATTCCCCGGGAAGATCACTACATCAACCGTGAGTCCCGAGAGGTCGATCGCGGCAGCAGTTTATTAGCCCGCATGATTCGCTACCACGTTTACCAAGTGGGGCGATCGCCCTTTTCGCGATTGGATTGGAAACTGACCCTCGCGGACTATTTGGGCCTGCATCAATACATTCCCGAAACCAGCTATCCCGGCAATGAACGCCTCACGGAAAATCCCTTGGATGGGGACCAGGCGGCCGTTCGACGCTTGAACCGGGCCCAGCGCGATCGGTTGGTGAACACCCTGGTGATTTTGTTTGACCCCAACGGCAATCGGGGTGAGCTGCCCACCGCTACCCCCGGCCCCACCAATACCCCGCGTCCCACTCCGGTGCAGCCTCGACCCGGTAGCGGTGCGGATTTGTTGCGCCTGTAATTTGTCCCCATTGAATTTGTCCCATTGACCATGGCCGACAATGATTACGAATTCGGCAGTTTCTTTAGCCTGTTTGCTGCCGATGGATTACCGGATACTCGCTTGATTCGCGATCCGCTGTCGCCCGATGATGGAACCCGACCGCGTTTTTTTGATCTGAGTGCCAATGGGCAACAGGGCGATCGGGTGCGGATTCCGTCCCTGCTGACGGCCTATCCAGGGGGGGTGCGGGCCCTGAATGGTGATGATTTGGTGCAGGGCAGCGAGGCCGCAGACATCATCTATGGCAACGGGGGCGGCGACTACCTGGAAGGCAACGGCGGGGCCGATCGCCTGATCGGTGGGCGAGGGATGGATTACCTCAGCGGCGGGGCCGGCAACGACACCCTATTTGGCAATTTACAAGCCGACTATCTCTATGGCGGTGAAGGGGATGATCTGCTGCTGGGGGGGCAGGGGGCCGATATCCTGACCGGTGAGGCCGGCAACGATACTCTCGCAGGGGACTTGGGGCGCGATCGGCTCTGGGGAGGTCGCGGCGCAGATACCTTTATCCTCCGGCCGGGCGATGCTCCGGCCAACAGCGCGATCGGGAGTGAGCAACCCCGTACCACCGACCCAATTTTCAACGTGGATGAGCTGGTGGTGGATATCATCCTGGACTACAACGCGGCCGAGGGCGATCGTATCCAGTTGGCGGATGGTGTGTTGCCGGCCAATGTGCGCCTCAGCCAGCGCTACTTGGTGATTGGCGATTCGCGCGACCATGCGCCTGAGGGGCCGTTTCCGCCAGGATCGATGATTCGGACGGCGGATTTTCGGGTGGAGGCGATCGCGGCCACGCTGATTACGGATAGCAGCACTGGCCTGGCTCTGGGGCTAGTGCGCGGTGCCAGTCCCGATCAGATCAGAATTGTGGGTCTGAATGCCGGAGGGTGACCTACCCAGGCATGAATCGCTCCGGCCCCTGCTCAGGGGTTTTGGGGATCCAATTCCTGGGGATCAAGGCGTTCAGCGGCGTAGTTGAGGGTGCGATCGATGGTGTCGATCAGGGCGCGGTTGGTGGCCGGAGCCGATCGCTCCTGGGGCGATCGAACAATGGTTAACCGCGGCCGGGGCGGTCGCACACGCCTTTGCCAATTCGTCATCCAAGCTTCCAAGGTGCGGGGGGTGCTGGCTGGACAGAAAAAGAACCCTTGCACTTGCCGACAGCCCAACCCTTGCAAGGTGCTGATGCTGGAGATGGTTTCGGCTCCTTCGGCGGTGACGGTTAACTCTAACTGCTCGGCCAGGTTCAAAATGGCGGCCACGATCGCCCGAGGTCGTTCTTGGCGATCGAGGTTATGGATAAATGACTGATCAATTTTCAGCCCCGACAGCGGCAATTGGTGCAAATAGCTGAGGGACGAGTAGCCCGTGCCAAAGTCATCAATCACCCAGCGCACCCCCAAGATCGCCAGGCGATCGAGCGTGGCCCGCAACTCCGGGGAGAGGTGCATCAACAGGCTTTCCGTAATTTCCAAAGCCAGGAGATTGGGGGGCAGCCCCGTTTCTTGCAAAATGGCCTCCACTTGCCCCACAAAGTCCGCCCCCGTCAGTTGACGAATGGAGCAGTTGACGGAAATGGGCAACTCTTGACACCAGGGATAGGCCGATCGCCAATGCTGTAGTTGCTGGCAGGCTTCCCGCAGGGCCCACAGCCCCAACTCCACAATGATGCCGGTTTCTTCCGCGATCGGGATGAACTCCGTGGGGGCGATCGACCCACGTTGGGGATGGTGCCAGCGCATCAGGGCCTCAAATCCCTGGATCGCTTGGGTCTCCAACGCCACCACCGGTTGGTAGTGCAGCACCAGTTCTCGCCGAGGCAGCGCCCACTGCAAATCCGAAGCCATCTGGAACCGACTGAGCACCTGGGCATGCATTTCCCGCCGGAAGACCACGCAAGTGCCTTTGCCCCGCTGTTTAGCCGCATAAAGGGCAATTTCTGCCTGACGCAGCAGGGTTTCCGCATCCAACTGAGGATTTACCCAGGTGATGCCGATGCTGACGCGCGCAAAAATTTCCAAACTCCCCAGGTCAAAGGGTTGGGCAATGAGGGTTTGCAGTTGAATGGCGCGATCGATCCCTTGGTCATAGCTGGCCAATCCTTCCAAAAACAGCGTAAATTCATCGCCCCCAAACCGAGCCAGCACCTCATTGGGTTGCAAATGGGCTTGCAGCCGCTGGGCCAATAGGGTCAGCAACTGATCGCCCACCCAATGGCCCAAGGAATCGTTCACCAGCTTGAAATCATCCAAGTCCAAATGCAGGATGGCGCTATAGTGACCGGGCCCGGCATCAATTAACCCTGGCCAGGGCTGAGGGTTGAGGCCGGTTGCCAATGGCGGTTCCCCCGGTGGGCCCATGGGGTGGACCATGTTTTGCGCCATTTGCTGTTCTATTTGCTGCTCCATTTGCTCTAGGCGATGGTCAATGGCTTGCAGCAGGGTGTGGCGATTGGGCAAATCCGTAAGCGGATCGTGGGCGGCTTGGTGGGCCAGGGTTTGAAAAGATTGGGCGAGCTGCTCCGTCATGGCGTTGAAGGTGCTGGCCAGGCGATCGATTTCGGCAATGGGCGATCGGGGCGCGCGATCGAGCCAGTTCCCCTTGGCCAAACCCTCCGCCGCCAAGACCAGGTGCTGAAGCGGCCGAGTTAGCCATTGGGTTAGCCATCCCCCCACCGCCGCCACCACCAGCAACATCACCAAACAAGCCACCACCGTTGTTTGTAACTGAGCGGCGATCGGGGCGTAAAAATCACTTTCCGGCACCACAATCACCACCCACCATTGCAGACCGATCGCGTTTTGGAACCGAGTGGCCTGGCCCAAATAGGCGCGATGGTTCACGGTCAGGGTAAAGGATTGGGGATTGGCAGCGGCGGAGGATTGAACTCCGGCTGGCGGGTCTGCGGAATTCGTTGGGGCGGTGATGATCCGATCGGCTGCGAGATGTTGGGCCGTGGCTCGAATCACCGGATGCAGGGATTGATTGGCCTTAATGCGGCTGGGTTGGGGTTGGTTGGGCCAAACCAATGGCGTGTCGGTGGAGGTGGCGATGAGCTGCCCATCGGTTTCCATCACAAAAGCCAAGCCCGATCGCCCGATCGGCAGGTTTTTCAGAAACCGGCTCACCGCCGACAGATACAGCCGCGACGTGACCACCCCAATGACTTGCCCATTGCGATCGCGCACGGGCTGGCTCACCGGCAGCGCCAAAATTTGCGGGTTGCTGTGGAGCTGAAAGACCGAATTCCAAACCAAACGCTCGGCTTTGAAGGTGTTGCTGTACCAACTCCGGCGGCGCGGGTCAAACACTTGGGCCACGGAGGTCAGCTTGCGGTTTTGGTCTAAATCAAACCCCAGCATTTTGCCGTCCGTGGCTCGCCCGGCCACCTGCAATTGGCGAGCGCTGCGATCGTCGGTGAACTGCACGGCGGCAAACTCCCCATCCTGGCCGCCATAGGCCACGTTGTCCACCGTGCCCTTGAAGATTTGGAAATATTCAATCAGGCGCTGTTCCCGATCGCTCGGATTCAAAAAATTCACCCGCCCCGTTTCCGAATCCTGGGCCATCAGTTGCACCACCTGGATCGGGGCTTGCAAACTGCCCTGCAAAAATTGCCCAATCCGCAGGCTGGTTTCCTGGCGCAGGCGGGTGCTGTTGGCGGTTAGCAGGTGGTTGGCATGTCGCCAGGCGAGCCAACTGGTTAGCCCAATCGCCCCCACCAACTGGATCGCCACGGGCATCACCAGCAGCCACCGCAGGGGAACCGATCGCGCTCGAAGTCCGAATGTTGAGATCGCCTTGGGGTTAATCAACCGTGATTAATTTGCTGTGGTTTACTGACATTTTTGCAAACAGGCGAGCCAACCCCGATCGTTCGGTGGTTGAATCAATCCTGCATTTCTGCATTGCTGCATTTTGAAGTTGCATTATTTGGCGCAGGAGTTGGCCGCCGGTTCTGCTGCTGGCCGATCGGGCACGTTTAAAGCGGCCTTGGGATAGGCAATTCGTTTGTGGTTAAACTGCTGCCAAACCGTAACGAACACTTCCGCAATCACCCGCAGGTCTTCCCGACTCAGACCCGAGCAAACGAGCTGATTGTCTTGCCAGCGGGCCCGCAACATTCGATTCACCAGTGCCAAGGCTTCCTCATAGGTGGCATTTTCCAGCGATCGCAGGGCCGCTTCGCAGGAGTCCGCCAACATGACAATTCCTGTTTCCCGCGATTGGGGAATGGGGCCCGGATACCGAAAATGGCTTTCCAGCACCGGACGCTGATCTAAATTGCAAGCTTGGTAGGGCGATCGCCCTTGGGGGGCCTTGTCCTGTTGGGTTGTTTGGGTTGTTTCGATGGTGGTTGTGGCGCGATCGGGCTGGTGGGCTGGATTTGCTTGACCTGCTCGATCGGCTTGGTCTAAGCGATCTACGCGATCGAATCGACTCGATCGCTCCACAGGAGTTTGCTCTAACCCGAAATGGGCTGTCTTGGCCCGCTGCTCTCGCTGTTCCTGTTGTTGCTTGGCTTGGTAATAGAAATAGGCAATCAGCATCGTGCCTTGGTGTTCCGGAATAAAAGCTTGGATCGCCTTGGGCAACCGGGCCCGCCGCGCCATCACCAAGCCTTCGCTCACATGCTTGCGGACAATTTCCGTACTCAGCCAAGGATCCGCCAGCTGATCGTGTAGATTGGGGCCGCCCATTTGGTTTTCGATGAAGGCGCGGGGGTTATGGAGCTTGCCGATGTCGTGATAGAGCGTGCCGGCCCGCACCAGTTCCACATTGCAGCCGAGCGATCGAGCCGCCGCCTCCGCCAAACTCGCCACAAACAGGGTGTGCTGAAACGTGCCCGGCGCTTCCGCCGCCAGTTGCTTCAGCAAGGGGCGGTTGGGATTCGCCAACTCCGCCAGGCGAATGGGAGTGACCAAATCAAACAGATGTTCCAGGTAGGGACTGAGGCCAATGGCGATGATCACCCAAATCAGCCCCGCAAACCCGCATAGGGCCGCTGAACCAAGAACCGTCAGCCAAACAAATTCGGCCGCGGCGCTGTTGATTAGGTTCATGACCAGGTATAGCCCCCCTTGGGCGATCGCCACGCCCCCGCCCAACAGGGCCAAGTCTTCGCGCGATCGGGCCCGGCCGGCCCAGGCCGCAGCCACCAAGCCCCCCGCCGCCACGATCAAGGCATCAACCCAACTCACCTCCAAACCGGGGGGCAACAGCAGCGCCAACAGCCCCACCAAAGACATGCCTACCAGGGAGCCGTAAAAACTGCCACTGAGCAGGCCAATGGCAGACAAATTGGCCAGCATGGTGGGGCTGGCCCAAGGCCAGGTGGCTCCCATGCTGATCAACAGGGGGGTGCTGGTGGCCAGCAGCAGCAACAGGAAGCAGTCTCGCTGGCGCAGTCGGTGATAAACCCGGCGCTCAATTTGCCAAAAGGCCACGATCGCCCCCGAGACCAACAGGAACAGCCGCAGAATTGCCCCCCAGTTCACATTCCGAGAACTGAGACCATAGCGATCGAGCAGGGCAAATTGGCCCGCATCAATGCGTTCACCCTGACGAACAATGGTTTCGCCCATGCGCCGCGACACGATCGAAAGGGGCACATCTTCCGCCGCCTGTTCAGCCAAGCGGCGGGTGCGGTCGGGATCTTCCGTGAGGGTGGGGCGATCGATCGTGCCCAGCAAAAGCTGCTGAGCCAGGGCCCGACCTTCCAGGGGAACCACCAACGCCACATGGAGTTGCACCGCCCGTTCAACGAGTTCCGGCGGTAAACCGGGCGCGAGGCCCTGCACCAACAGGTTTTCGAGGGCCACCAAGGTTTTAGCGCGGGTGGCCTGCCATTGGGCATCGGTCAAGGTGAACAGATCCACCGTGTAGTCCTGTTGCCCAAAGTCTTGCATCACGGCTTGGGCCATGGCGTAGCGTTCGCGGGCCTTTTCAATGGCGCTGATCACTTGCCGCAGCGCCGTTTCACCGGCCTGAATGCGGTAGGTTTTGAGGGCAACCACCAGGGGGTGTTCTGCTGAAATAGGCAGAACTTTGCCGGAGGCCAAGGAGGGCTTGAAGGGGTCAAACCCATCCGATCGCCCCGTGGGTCGGGGAGTGGGGTGGGGGGACGCTTGCCCCAGGGCCTGGAGCACCTGTTGCCAGTCCGCTTCATTGAGCGATCGCGCAATTTGTTGCAGGTCAGTGGACAGGTTTGCCGACGGCCAATAGGGAAACTGACCAGCCACCTGACGCAGTTCATCACTCCGTTCCAGCCGACGTTGCAACTCGGCCGCCAACTGTTGGGTGGCATCGGAGTCCATTTTCAGGGCGGGCACAATGCCGTTGCGGGCTGCCTCTCGACGGCTGCGCGTGGTGACTTGATCTACCACTTGGGCATCGTAGGGGGCAACGATATCCTGGGGGGCGATCGAACCAATGCCGTAACGCGGTTGATTTAACCAAGGCTGGCTCATGGTGGCCGTCAGAATAATCGCCCCCAAAATCCCTAGCAGGATGGTTTGCACCCGCTGACGGATCGATCGGGCCCGCCGCACATAGGGTTGGCCCATGGTTTGGCAACAGAGACTATGGCAAGCGCCGCGAATCACCCCAACTCCTCCGTTGATCGTCACTCGTTGAACCAGTGAACTCAGCCGACGGTTCAGCCAGCCAAGTCGCTCGGGCCAAAGCTGCCCAAATCCGTGCCGGGTCGATGGGCTGGGGGGCAATGGCGGCAATGGCGGTACTGAACCAGGCGGGGAAACGCTGCAAGAATTGGGCCCCAAGGGCGATCGGCCGGGGGATGGGTCGCGAAATGGCTCGGGCGATCGGCCGCCCACTGGCTCCACCGGATCCTCCGCATCTTCTAGGGAACCCTGGCGAGGTGGCGGTTCCTGCGCACTGGCTTCGGAGTCGGTGTGGGATGGGGCAGGCTGTTGCCCATCACGCCCCATCGGATTGGCGGGGGTCAACATCTGGGAGGCTCTCATTTTGCCCCTAACACCCTGCGCCGATTGCGCCAGTAGCCATTGCAATCCAAGTCACCATAATCAGTTCCACCCAATTGATTTGACCCAAAGAATGGGCTGAAAAATGCCATTCTGAAGAACCATCGGAGGTCATCCCAAAAGGGTCTCGTCTCCATGTTCATCTTGCAGGGACTCTGTCGGTACTTCAACCGGTTGGCTGAATTGGCCATGATCCCATGGGATTCATTCATCACTCTGGCCAACCGGTTGCTGGACAATTTCAACAGTCGTAGCGCTCTCGCAAAGATTGCGCAATGGGTTAACACCGGCCCCATGGCAGGATGGGGCCAGCTACCACCTGATCGCCCCATGGCGGGATTGGGGTGGCATCTTGGCAGTATCTCAGTTGATTGAAGCGTAGGGCATTTTATCGGTAATTTTGGCTGAATCGTCCCCAGTCGCGGATTTTGCGGGGTGCAATTGCTCAGCCTTCAACTCAGCGTCCCACCCTGAAATGGGTAATCAGGCGATCGCCCTCTGCGATCGAGTCGGTTAGGGGATATTGGGGCAAGCGACCCGACCAGCGATCAATCAACATCTGCGATCCCTGAATGGCCCGGGTCAGCAGCCGATCGGGCACAATTGCCCCCACATCGGCCGGAATGGCCGCGCAGCCCCCCACCGCACCCACCAATACTCCCGACCACAAAACCGCACTGGCCGACTGCTGTTGGCAGCGGGCCAAACTGCTGGCCCAGCGGCCACCGCTCGATCGCAGGCTATGGAGTGCCACCAAAATAGGCAAGGTTTCCGGCGTGGCCGCCCGCAGCCGTTGGGGCCAATCCAGGGCCAATCGATCCAACGCTTGCCAATCGCTGAGAATGTTGACCACCGACGGCCACAGGGTATTGGAGAGGGCATTGGAGAGAGCAGTGGAATGGGTCGCATGGGCCGCAGGATCGAACTCGGTTTCCTCTCGATCGCCCTGGGAGAATTCCAGCGTGGCAGCATTGGGATGCACCAACACCCAAGCCAACACCTCCGCCCCCAAAATTACCGCTTCGGGCAAAGGCTGATCCATCGCCTGAGTCCACAGTTGGCGCAACACCAAAGGGCGATCGAACCAGCGCAACAGCAAAGGCAACAGGGCCAAGCCCAACTGATCGCCCGGCCCCGCCATCAGCGGCTCCAGTGAGGCCAAGGCCAACAGCCCCGGATCCGGGCCCGCCTGTGCGCCAACGATCTCTGACAATTGGAGGGCCCCTTGCAAAGCCGCGTCCAAATTGCGTCGATCGCGCTCCCAGGTTCGATCGAGCTGGTGAAGTGCCACCAAACCTCCCACAAGGGCCCCTTCAAATCGACCGTGTAAACTGACGGGCCAATCGCCAAAACTCATGATTTGCCAAATCCAGCGCGATCGCGCGACAAGCGAATCTCTAATCTAAGGGATCTCTAATTCAAGATGGATGGCAAAAAACCGTCCAAGCTTGACCCTTGATTCCCGATGCTCCGCTGTGCGGCTGAGAATTCGTTCTTGAACCATTGCCTAACTGTTAATTAGCCCTATGGCTTGGAACCGCCTCCTTTCCATTCTCGAACATTTCAATTGTCCTAGGCTGGCCATGGCTCCAAATCCTGCATCGGCCCGAAAAGCAATTGCCTTCACCCGGCTGGGAATGCTCCTGAGCCTGGGGGCGATCGGCCTAGGCATCAGTCTCAGCCTGGGCATGGGGCCCGCTTGGGCCAACTGCCCGCCGCGTCGGGAACCCCTGCCCAACTTGGGCCCCGGTGACAGTGGCAGCGATGTGCGCCGACTTCAGGGCATTTTGGCGCTCCTGGGGTTCTATCAAGGCCCCGCAGACGGAACCTACGACACCGCTTTGGCCAACGCTGTTCGTCTTTTTCAGGAAACCCAAAAACTGGATCCCAGTGGTGAAGTGACCGCCGAAACTTGGGATGCTCTGCTGCCCAATCCCAACTGCCGGCCCCCTGCCCGCCCCGATCGCTAGGGCCTTGGGGCGATCGACCGCAGAAGCTTGAGCGTTAGGTACTTCCCGAGATCCCAAATCCCCCAATTTTTCCCAGAGTCTCCACAATCAAAGTCCAAGACTCCAAGCTGAAGACTCAAAACCTAGGGGAAGAAAGCATCCAAGGGTTAACATCCAAGGGTTAAGTAGCAGGCGTTAATCAACAAACGTTAACCTTGATCAATTCTTAAGAATTAATAAATTCCAAAAGCGATCGCGCCCGCAAGGGGAATTCCTGCCAAAAGCTGCATAGCAAAAAATTAGGAAATAGCCACAAACTGCAACGGAACTTTAAAGAGTTCAAAGTGCTTTGTAACCAAAGTATTAAGCGATCGCCACGGGATCGATCCCATTGCTTACACTGTCAGCAGTGAAGGCTAAAACCATCACCACTCAACGCTTTGAGTAACGCACCCACTAACGCTTTGCCAAGTCGCGATCGCACCTAGCGACGCAAGACTTCCTATGAACTTTCCCTGGCTGACGACCTCCATTCTCCTCCCCATCGTCGCCGCCCTGATCGTGCCCCTGTTGCCCGACAAAGACGGCAAAACCGTACGCTGGTTTTCGTTGGGAGTAGGACTCATTGACTTCATCCTGTTGGTGTATGCCTTTTGTACCCAGTACGACTTCGGCAACCCCGAACTGCAACTGGTGGAAAGCTACACCTGGGTTCCCGAACTCGGCCTGAAATGGTCAGTGGGCGCAGACGGCCTCTCCATGCCCCTGATCCTGCTGACGGGCTTCATCACCACCTTGGCCATCTTGGCCTCCTGGCCCGTCACCCTCAAGCCCAAACTGTTCTACTTCCTGCTGCTGGCCATGTATGGCGGTCAAATCGCCGTCTTTGCCGTTCAGGACTTGCTCTTGTTCTTCCTGGTCTGGGAACTGGAACTGATTCCGGTGTACCTGCTGCTGTCGATTTGGGGTGGCAAAAAACGTCTCTACGCCGCCACCAAATTCATCCTTTACACCGCTGGTGGCTCGCTGTTTATCTTGGTTGCCGCCCTGGCCATGGCCTTCTACGGCGATACGGTCACCTTTGATATGCGGGAGCTGGCCCTCAAACCCTATGGCCACACGCTGCAACTGTTGCTCTACGGCGGATTTTTGATTGCCTATGCCGTCAAACTACCCATTTTCCCGCTGCATACCTGGTTGCCCGATGCCCACGGGGAGGCCACGGCTCCAGTTCACATGCTGCTGGCGGGCATCCTGCTGAAAATGGGTGGCTATGCCCTGGTGCGGATGAATGCCGGAATGTTGCCGGAAGCGCACGCCACCTTTGCGCCCGTGTTGGTGATTTTGGGGGTGGTGAACATTGTCTATGCGGCGCTCACCTCCTTTGCCCAGCGGAACCTGAAACGCAAAATTGCCTATTCCTCGATTTCCCACATGGGCTTTGTGCTGATTGGCTTGGGTTCCTTCACGGACTTGGGCATCAGCGGCGCGATGATGCAAATGGTGTCCCACGGGTTGATTGGGGCGAGCCTGTTCTTCCTGGTGGGGGCCACGTACGATCGCACCCACACCCTGATGCTGGATGAAATGGGCGGCGTGGGCCAAAAGATGCCCAAGATCTTCTCGATGTTCACGGCTTGCTCGCTGGCATCGCTGGCCTTGCCGGGGATGAGCGGCTTTGTGGCAGAACTAACGGTGTTCCTGGGTTTTGCCAACAGTGATGCCTATTCGTTGCCCTTTAAGGTGATTGTGGTCTTCCTGGCAGCGGTGGGGGTGATTCTCACGCCGGTTTATCTGCTGTCGATGCTGCGGGAAATCTTCTACGGCCCGGAAAATCAGGAATTGGTGTCCCACGAGGTGCTGATCGATGCGGAACCGCGCGAGGTGTTCATCATCGCCTGTCTGCTGATTCCGATCATTGGCATTGGCTTCTATCCCAAGCTGTTGACCCAGATCTATGACTCAACAACGGTGCAACTAACGGCACGGCTGCGAGACGCGGTGCCAACCTTGGTGAGTCGGGAATCACAGTCGATCGGGCTGATGCCGGGCGCAAAACCGTTGGTGGCTCCGGCGATCGCCCTGGAACCCTAGGGGGGAACTCCTGAGACACAGGACGCTCTCAACAGGACGCTCCCAATAGATTTAGAGCCGGGCCACGGTGTGGCCCGGCTCTTGTCAGTTTTAACGATTCTCATTGCAGGTTAGCTGCTGGGGATTCGAGGCGGGAAAAGCTCCGCAGCCATTACTTACAGGGTGCTGCTGAAGAGTAGACCCCACAGGGCCCCTGCGGCCGCCAAGGCGAAGAGAATGTTGGTGAAAAAGCGTCCGGTTTCGGCATTGAAACCCAGGGCCTTATCTTCGCGACCCGCTGTGAAAAACAGAGACCAAGCTTGATTGAGGTTGATGGTTTCGCCCGTTGAGTTGAAGTCGGGGCGGAAGACGACGGAATCCAACAGGTAACGATTCGAGAAGTCTAGATCGGTTTTCATAACAGTCCTTGAGGGGGGGGTAGAGATGGGGGAGAACAGCGCGGTGGGGGCCGGTTGGGTGCTGCGTTGTTGTTAATAACAATAACATTTCGTGAAAAATATTTACAATTAGTTGACTTTGAAAATCCTTCGTGTGTACCGAACCTGGTCGGTGTAGCTTCCCGATCGCCCCTCAACGAGTTTGGGCACGGATTTGGGACAGGAACTGAGGTCGGCCCGTAGAGCAGGTGGCACAGGGGATGGATCGATCAACCCGAGAAATGCCAGATTGGATGCCATCGGGGCGATCGGGCTGGGAACATTGACCCATCGGGGATTGCCAGCCCTTGAACCCTAAGTTTCATCAACCGTTTGTTGCTAAGAGTTGCTAAGAATTGTCCCACTGTCTTCGGTCATGGTTGTTGAATCATGCCCCCCGGACAGGTCGGGAGACTGTCGATCGCGTTGGCCCGCAATTAGGGGAGGATTGACCGCGTGATTACCGAGCGCTTTCGTTATCAGTTGCGCCAGGAGGCCCGCCAGTGGGTGACCGATGGCCTGCTGCAACCGGAACAGTTCGATCGCCTAGCCGATCGCTATCAGTTCCGAACCCTCGATCAGGGGGCCCGCAACCGCTTCGTGACCATCCTGCTGTGTTTGGGAGGAGTGCTGTTGGGGTTGGGGGTGATCACCTTCGTGGCCGCCAACTGGCAGGAATGGCCCCGGGCGTTTCGGGTGGGGGTGTTGTTGAGTGCCCTATTGGGCGTTCAAGCTTTGGGTTTTTATTTGTGGCGATCGCCCGCTCCTCGGTTGGCTGGGCAACGCCGCTTGGGCCAAGCCCTGCTGTTGTTGGGTGGGCTGCTGTTGGGGGCGAATTTGGCCTTGACGGCTCAGATGTTTCACCAGGGCGGCCCCTTATCAAGCCTCTACTTCATTTGGGGCGGCGGTGTATTGACCATGGCGATCGGGCTGCGGTTGATGCCTTTGGGGTTGCTGGCGTTGATCTTGACGATCGTGGGCTACTGGTCGGGTCTCTATGACTGGTGGGAGCCTGAACCCAGTTGGCAGCGAGCGTTGGCGGAGCATATGCCCTTGGTGAGTGCCCTGGCTTTTTTGCCCCTGGCCCATGTGACGCGATCGCGCTTTTTGTTTGGCTTGGCTTGGTTGTTCACGTTGGGAACCTTGCAAACCAACTTTTGGTGGAGCTTGATGCACCCTTGGGTTGCCAGTGTGTTGTCTTTGGCGCTGCCCTTCGCTTTGGGTTGGGGATATCGCGATCGACTTTGGCCGGCCGTGCAACGTTGGTGGCTGCGGTTGCCGCTGCCCCGGACGTTGCGCCATTGGCTCGTGCCCGGTGGGGCGATCGACCCAAGGCCACTGAACTTTCAAAACATCACCCAAAATTTGACCATCCTGTGGCTGATGGGCACGTTTTACTTCACCAGCTTCTGGTTTTTCTGGGAAGGTTCCGGTCGCCAAAGCGGTTCCTCCACCGATGGCAATATCTATGACCCAGCGCAATTCGTCCCCTGGCTGGCGGTGGATGTGGCCGTGGCGGCCGTGGCGGCGGTGCTGATGTGGGCGCGGCGGGGTCGCGGCGTGGCCATGGGGGCCGATCAATGGCTCACGGACGCGGTGCTTTGGGCCCTGGTGTTGTTGTTGGGGTTGACCTTGGGTTGGCACTACAACGTGGCGGCTCTGCCCAATTTGGGAACATTGCTGGCTAACGTGTGCCTGTTCCTGTTGGGGGTGGGTCTGGTGCGCGAGGGGCTATCGGACGGGCGGCGCTTGGCCTTTTGGAGCGGTCTGTTGCTGTTGGTGCTGGATATTTGGACGCGGATGCTGGAGTACAACACAGATTTGCTGCTGAAGGCGCTGGTGTTTGTGCTCTGTGGTGTTGGGGTAATTGCGGCGGGCTTGTGGTTTGAGCGATCGGTGCAAACGCTGAATGGGTCGAATTCTTCCCCCACGGCGCGATCGTGAGCGATCGGGACTTGCGATCGCTGGTGATGCACCTCGATCGCCCTGCCAAATCAGCGCTCATCACAACCCCGTTCCTGGTCATTCCCTGCCCTTCATCAATTCCTTGTCATTTATTTTGGAAACCTGAACCATGACCCAAGACCTGATTTCCCCGATCGCCCCAGATAGCCCCCCTCCGAAGGCGGCCGGCTGGCGATTTTGGATCCCGATGTTGTTGCAGTTGGGCCTGGCGATCGGGGTTCCAGCTCAATCGGCCATGACCTACTACTGGGGGCGAGCTGTGGTGTTGCAAACCCGCCCGGTGGATCCCTACGACTGGATGCGGGGCTATTCCCAAACCCTCAGCTATGACATTAGCCAGGTGAGCGTTTTGGAAAAGCTGCCCGGCTGGGAAACCATCGCCACCGATCGAGATCAAAAACAAAAACCGCGCTTACCCTATGAACGGCGGGAGTTTTACCTGATTTTGCAACAACCGACCAACACCGCCACCGAAGACCCCAATCAACTGCCCGATCGGCCCAAGCCCTGGCAACCGGTCGCCATTCGTCCCGATCGCCCGGGCCAACTGCCCGTCAACCAAGTGGCCCTGCGGGGTGAAATCATGGCCGCCATGCCCCGCTACAACCTGGAAACCTATTACATGGACGAATCCAAGCGAGATCAAATCAATGACCAAATCAATGGCGTGAACCGCATGAATTGGGCACGTCCTCGCACGAATCGCCCCTTACCGTTTGTGGTGGAAATTCGCGTGGGTGCTGATGGGCAGGCCGTGGCCCACAGCCTTTGGATTGAGCAGGATCGCTATCAGTTCTAAAGATGGTTGCGAAGTAGTAGCCTGTAGGGTGGGCAATGCCCACCAACCCATAACTTCATGGCATCTGCGACCTAATGTATCCATTGCGCTAGGTCTGCGCTAGGTCAAGGCCGTATCAATTTCGATGCCCAGATTTGCAGTGCCGATCGTGCCATTAATTCGCATAATCGAATGAATTTCTGAATCAAGTTCTGAATCAATTTATGAAAATCAACCTCGACTCGTCCGATCAAGAAATTCGCATTGAGATCGTGCCGCTGATCGATGTGATTTTCTGCATTCTGACCTTTTTTATCCTGGCGGCGATCGGGCTGACGCGCCAACAGGGCATTGGGGTAGACCTGCCCCAAGCCAGCACGGGCCAGCCCCAGATGCGCAAGTTGGCGATGGTGGCCCTCAGCCCCGCCGGTCAGTTGTATTTTCAGCAAGCCCCGGTGACCAAAGAGGCGCTGCTGACCCAACTGCAAGCCTTTAAGCAAGCCCAACCCGACGGGACGATCGTCCTCTATGCCTCCCAGTCGGCTTTCTATAGCGATGTGGTGGCGGTGTTGGACTTGCTGCGATCGGTTGGGGGCGATCGGGTGGCTCTGGCCACCTTGCCCAGCGGCCAAAACCCAGCCCAGCGACCGGCCGACAACTTCGACCAATTCGGCAATCAGCCCCTCGTGCCCAACGATCCGAGTCAGGGGGGCGATTTTGGGAATCCGGGTTTCAATAGCCCTGGCTTTAATAATTCCAATCCCAATAATTCCAGTCCCAATAATTCCAATCCCAGCAGCCCGAATAACCCCGGCTTGGGCGGCAATGGTTTGAATCAGCCGTATTTGTTACCCAACCAGTCACCGGCTCCGGCGCAACCGGGCGATCGACTGCCGATTCAGCCCTAACGGACGGTGCAAGGGTGGGCAGATTATCCGGTTGGGTTAATCGAGGCGCTTGATGGGTTCTTTGGTTGGGCGATCGGGCGGAACTCGATCGGCCCCGCAGCGGGGAAGCGATGGAAAGTTGCTATGATTTGTCCTGCCATTTGGCGGCCGGTTGGCGCTGCAACATTGCGCCCGATGGCCAATGGTTTGCCCAATCCTCACTCCCCCCCACAGCAGCGATTCTATGGCCACCGATCTTGAAGCTTTGCGCCGTGCCGTTCCAGTCGATCGCATCGCCTACAACGAACAAGGATTAGTCGCGGCGATCGCCCAAGACTACCTGGATGGCACAGTGTTGATGATGGCTTGGATGAATGCGGAATCCTTGCAAAAAACCCTGGAAACTGGCGAGGCTTGGTACTGGAGCCGATCTCGCCAAGAACTGTGGCACAAGGGCGCAACTTCCGGACATATTCAAAAGCTCAAAAGCATTCGCTATGACTGCGATAGCGATGCCCTTTTAATGACCATTGAACAGATTGGGGATGTGGCTTGCCACACGGGGGCCCGCAGTTGTTTCCACCAAGTGGATGGGCAAGTGGTTCCGCCGCCTGCTGATACGTTGTCGCAGGTTTTTCAGGTGATTGAATCGCGCAAGGCCAACCCAAATCCTGAGTCCTATACCTGCAAATTGTTGGCCGGTGGGGATAACAAAATCCTCAAAAAAATTGGCGAAGAAGCGGCCGAAGTGGTGATGGCTTGTAAGGATGATGATCCGGAGTCGATCGCCTCAGAAGTGGCGGATTTGTTTTATCACACCCTGGTGGCGATCGCCCATCATCAGGTGGATTTAAAAGCGGTTTATCGCAAGCTTCAGGAACGACGCGGTTAAAGGCTCACCGCTTCTGAGGTGATTATTTTTGAGGTAATTACTTTGTAAGTAATGGCTTTTTGGGTGGTTACTTTTTAGGTGATTGCTGTTTCGAGCTTGGGATTCATTTCCCGTTGTGGATTTCCTGTTGTGGATTTTTTTGTTGATCTCCCGTGTTTTCCATGATGGACGCTGCAATCAATCGCTCAGGGTCGGAGTCGGTGATGATCTTGGGCTGTGGCTATGTGGGCCGGCTGATGGCGCAATATTGGCGATCGCAAGGATTGACCGTCACCGGCACGACCACCACCCCCGATCGCTTGGCGGAGCTGGCGGATTGTTGCGATCGGGCCCTTTGCTTGCGGGGGGACGATGAAGCGGGGTTGCGGTCGGCCCTGGCTGGGCAAACCACGCTGTTGGTTTGTTTGGGGCCCCGGCGATCGGGCATTTATCGGGAAACCTATTTGCACAGCGCCCAAACCCTGGCGCAACTGTTGCCTGAATTGTCCCAACTGCGCCAGGTGATCTACACCAGCAGCTATGGGGTTTATGGCGATCGGGGTGGGGCTTGGGTGGATGAAACCACGCCGCCCCAGCCCACCACGGACAATGGCCAAATCTTGCTGGAAACCGAGCAGGTGTTGTTGGGTGCGGCGCGGGACGGTTTGACCGTTTGTGTGTTTCGGCTGGGGGGCATTTGTGGGCCCGGTCGCGAGGTGGCGGATATTTTTCGATCGGCCAGTGGCCAAGGGCGGCCGGGCAGTGGCCAAGACTGGAGTAATTGGATCCATTTGGATGACATTGTGGGGGCGATCGCCTTTGCCCGAGCGGCACGGCTGTCGGGGCTGTATAACCTGGTGCATGACGAACCCTTGACCCAAGCGGAATTGCTCGATCGGGCCTTTCGCCGCCGAGGGTGGCCGGGGGTGACTTGGAATCCGGCGGAATCGGCCCAGCGTCCTTACAATGCGCGGGTTTCCAATCAGAAACTCAAAACAGCGGGTTACCAGTTTCGATCGGTCACGATTCCGCTGTAGGGCCCTGATCAGGAACTGGGCGATCGGGCTGTGGCGATCGGGCCGGTTGGTGGCAGTTGGGGGGAGGGGACGGCGATGATGGGGATGGGCCCGCCGCTGGCCCGCTGCCCCCTGACTCGGTATCTTCACTGTGACTGAATCTGGCTCTGCACCTGAATTTGCCCGATCGCCCCGTTGGCCCCTGAGCAAATTAATTGTCCTGGTCACGACCTTGCAAGCGTTGGTGGCCGTGGGGCTAACGGGACAAGTGGTGCTCGTTCAAGGACAACGGGCCGTGGATGCGCTGATGAACCGCCTTGGCTCCGAGGTCGATCGGCAAATTCAAACCTACGTGCATCAATACCTGAGCGAGCCGTTGCGCCTCAATCAGCTCCATGTGCAGGCTTTTGCGGCTGATCAGGTGAAGTTGACAGATTTTTCAGCGCTGGAAACCTATTTCCACGGAAAGTTGCGACTGTTTCCCCTGGTCACCACCACGGAGTTTGGAACCGCGGCCGGCGGCTCCTTGGAAGTTCGGGAATTGCCCAGCAGCACCCTAATTAAACGAAGCGATCGATTGGGATCGGGCTTGCGGCGAACCATCGAGGTCGATCGCCAAGGGCGGCGCGTCCTCAAAGGCAGCCAGCTCTATGATGTGCGCAATCGCCCCTGGTTCAAAACGGCCCTTGCCGCCCGCAGACCCCATTGGACTTCGGTGTTTGCCTTTTCGGGAACGGGGGAATTGGGCATTTCAGCGGTACAACCCCTATACGATCGCACCGGACAACTGGTGGGGGTGTTTGCCTCTGACCTGGCTTTGGAAGGAATCAGCACCTTTTTGCGGGCCCAAAATATTGGCCACAGCGGGGTGGCGGCCATTGTGGAGCGATCGGGCCAGGTGATTGCCACCTCCACCAACGACCCGATCTCCCCGGAGGGAAAACGAATTCGGGCCAAAGACCTCAAAAATTCAATTTTGCAAGCGGCCGTTACCACCATTGAACAGCGCTTTGGCACTTGGGCCGCCATTCCGCCCAACACCCCAACCACCCAACTCACAACCAAATTCATTGGCCCCACCCAACAAACCCGGTTGCTGGTTCAAGTGTCGCCCCTGCGCGATCGCAACGGTTTGGACTGGTTGTTGGTGACGGCGATTCCGGAAGCCGACTTTGCGGGGCCGGTGATGGCCGCGCGTCGAGACATCCTCACCATCATGTTGCTGGCCTTGGCTGTGGCGATCGGGCTGGGTTGGTGGATTGGGCGGCAGGTGTCACGGCCCTTGGTGAAACTCTGTGCGGCCACCGATGCCGTGGCCGCCAATCAGCTCGATCAGGTGGTGATGACGGAAGGAACCGCCGAAACGGATCAACTGGCTCGGGCCTTCAACACCATGACCCAGCAGTTACGACAGTCCTTTCAGGAATTGGCCGCCAGCAACCAAGCTTTGGAAGAACGGGTGGCCGAGCGCACAGCCTCCCTGCAAACCAGCGAAGCCCGTCTGCGCAGCATTGCCCAAAATATTCCGGGAGCCATTTTTCAGTTCAGCAATCACGAGGGCCAATGGACGATCGACTACATGAGCGATCGCGTCAGCGAGCTAACGGGATTCAGTGCCGAAGAATTCATGGCTGACCTGGGCCGGTTTATTAGTGCCATCCACCCGGACGATCGGGACGGCTACATCGAATCTGTGAGCCGCGTGGTAGACAACCCCACGGAATGGGTCTATGAGGCTCGGTTGATTCGTCCCGACGGTTCCCTCCGTTGGTGGCAAGGCGCTTCCACCCCCAAACGCACCGATGACGGCACGGTTGTGTTTAGCGGCGTGTTGTTTGATATCACCGCCCGCAAACAGGCGGAACTGGCCCTGGCGGAAGCCAAGGAAGCGGCGGAAGTGGCCAATTTGGCCAAGAGTGAATTTTTGGCCAACATGAGCCACGAGTTGCGCACCCCCTTGAACGGCATTTTGGGTTATGCCCAGGTGTTGCAGCGATCGAGCAATTTGCACGAAGAGCAACTGGCCAAAATTGGCGTGATTCACCAATGTGGCACTCATCTGCTGACCCTGATCAACGATGTGCTGGATTTGGCCAAAATCGAAGCCCGCAAAATGGAACTGCACCCCACAGAATTTCACTTTCGGGCCTTTCTGCGTGGCGTAACGGAAATGTGCCGTCTGCGAGCGGAACTGAAGGGGTTGCAATTCGCAGAAGAAATTGCCGATGACTTACCGGAAGGCATCCGCACCGATGAAAAGCGTCTCCGCCAAGTGTTGCTCAACTTGCTGGGCAATGCGATCAAGTTCACGGACAGCGGCACGGTCACCCTGCGTGTGTTGGCCATGGGGGGCGATCGGGTGCAATTTGAAGTACAAGACACGGGCGTTGGCCTAGAAGCAGATCAACTCAGCAGCATTTTTCTGCCTTTTGAGCAGGTGGGCGAGACCAAGCGCCAAACGGAGGGCACGGGTCTGGGGCTGGCGATCTCCCAACAAATTGTGGAGCTGATGGGCGGTCAAATTACCGTCGAGAGCCAACCCCAAGTCGGCAGCAGCTTTCGGTTTGCAGTGTCCTTGCCGGTGGCGGCCGAGTGGAGCCGCCATTCCCGCATGACACAACAGGGGCAAATTGTTGGCATTCAAGGGGATGCGCCCCAAGTGCTGGTGGTGGATGACAAGTGGGAAAACCGGGCCGTGCTGCGGGAGATGCTGGAGCCGATCGGGTTTGTGATTCAGGAAGCGGAAGATGGGGCCGTGGCTTGGCAGTTTTTGGAGCACCATCGCCCGCAGGTGGTGATTACGGATTTGTTAATGCCCAACTTGGATGGCTACACCCTGATTGATCTGATTCGTCGCCATCCTGAGTTGCAGCAATTGCCGATTATTGTGTCCTCTGCCAGCGTTTTTGAGAGCGATCGACAACAAAGCCTGGATGCGGGTGGCAGCGACTTTTTGCCCAAACCGGTGCAAACCCACGAGCTATTGCACCTGCTGCAAAAACACTTGCAATTGGTTTGGGTTTATGAAGCCAGTGCAATCGCCTCGTCACCCTTGGCGCAGTCGGCGGCGGAACCCGACCTGCCCCCGGATGCACTCATTTACCCGATCGACTACCCGATCGACCCCGAGTTGTTGGAGCAGCTCGAAACCCTGGCCCGCAAAGGCAACTTCAACGCCCTGAAGCGCCAAGCCAAAGCCCTGGCAGAACAGGATCCAACCCTTGCTCCCTTTGCCCAACAGCTCAAGAGCCTGGCCCAGGCGTTTAACGATCAGGGAATTTTGGAACTTTTAAGTCAAGCGCCGGGGCGATCGAACGCAAATTAACGGGGAAGGAAGCGTTAGACCAAACAGAAACGGGTGATCGGGATCTCCGGTCAATTAATTGGCTGAAAAATTGCTGAAAATAGCTTTTTTCGAGAGAATAGAGACCATCAAAGGTCTTCAATAACTTTCTGAAACTTTCTGAGGATCATGAAGTTGAGCGCAATAATCGTTCAAATCATCAAGCATTTATGATCCCCGGGATCATAATTCATCACAAAAACCGGCAAGACCAGCCATTCAGAATCTTCTCAGGAAAAGTCTTGCTTGTTCTTAATGATTAGTTCATGATTGTTGATGCCTCAACCTGATTTTCAGCACTTTCGATCCAGCGCTTCACGGGCCCAGTCATTTCATTGGCCAAGCAATTGGTCAAGTGATTGGTGATCCTTCAATGGCGATTCTTAAATGGCGATCCTTCAATTCTCCCAGCACCCTTTTTACTGCAAAACCTTCCATCCTTGAGCCATGTCCCTCGATGCCGCTGAAAATCGTCCCACGATTCTGATTGTGGACGATATGCCAGCTAACCTTAGTTTGCTGTCTGATTTATTAGATGATGCGGGGTTTGAAGTTTGGATCGCCCAATCTGGAGAAGTGGCGCTCGATCGGGTCAATTTTGCAACCCCAGATTTGATTTTGCTGGATGTGATGATGCCAGGAATTGACGGGTTTGAAACCTGTCGCCGCTTGAAGGCCAATAGCCAAACATCCGCCATTCCCATCATTTTCATGACCGCCCTCTCGGAAGTGGATGATAAGGTGCGTGGTCTCAATTTAGGGGCTGTGGACTATATCACCAAGCCCTTTCAGCAAGATGAAGTCCTCGCGCGGGTGCGCTTACATTTGCGTTTGCAATCCCTCACCAAAGCCTTAGCCGATCGCAATCAAGAATTGGAAATTCGGGTGGCTGAGCGCACAGCGGCCCTGGAAAAAGCCTTGGCGGATTTGCAAGACACCCACCTTAGTTTGGTGCGGGCGGAAAAACTATCCAGTCTGGGACAGTTGCTATCGGGAGTGGCCCATGAAATTAACAATCCTGTGAATTTTATTCATGGCAATCTGGTTCATGCCTGTAATTATGCAGAAGACTTGATGAATGTCTTGCAGCTCTATCAAATATTCTATCCAGAGCCGCCAGCGGATTTGGCAACCCAAACGCAGGATTTGGACTTGCCTTTTATGATGGAGGATTTTCCAAAGATTTTGGAATCCATGCGTTTAGGAACCGATCGAATCCGCGATTTGGTCGCAAGTTTGCGCAATTTTTCGCGAATGGGCAATCAACAGCTCGCCCCAGCGGACTTGCATGAAGGGTTGTAAAATACCCTCATCATTTTGCGCCATCGATTAAAGTCCAAGGGCAGCCGATCGGAATTTAAAATCATTCGAGATTATGGGGAGCTGCCTCTCGTTGAATGTTCGATCGGGGAAATGAGCCAGGTTTTCATGAACTTGATTGCTAACGCGATCGATGCCTTGGATGACTTGGACTGGGAGCACATGAGCGGTTTGGAACCGGAAATTAAAATTCAAACCCGATCCCTGAATCAAAAATGGGTGCAAATTATCGTTTCTGATAATGGACCAGGGATTGAACCGGAGGTACAGCAGAAGTTGTTTGAAGCATTTTTCACCACGAAACCCACGGGTATTGGCACAGGATTAGGGCTGGCGATCGCCCGTTCAATCGTGGTCGATCGCCACGGTGGTCGGCTCGATTGTGAATCTCAGATGGGTCACGGCGCTAAGTTCATTCTCGAAATTCCTGTTACTCAGCCCTAACCAGAAACCTCATCAGAAACTTCATCAGAAACTTCATCAGAAACCTAATCAGAAACCTAATCAGCGGCCATTGATCAGCGGCCATTGATCAATCGAGATAGGTTCAGGAGCGATCGGGCGATGCGATCGCCCGTTTCTGGATCTTTCCAATAGCCATTGTGAGAAAGCGGATTCCAGCTTTCCCAGACTTCTCCCGCGTTCACGTTCAAATCTTCCTTCACTGCCCGTTGAAAAGCTGAATTAATGGGTCGTAATGGATAGGCAATCACATCATCAGAATCGTAAACATTCACCCATTCGGTGGCTGAGTTTAGTTGAGGATAATGTTCTGTCAGGCGGGGGGCCGGAAACTGAATCGGCAAGCCCCCATCGCGATCGCGCAGTGTCCAAAGGGCCAAGGGGCTGCCCAAGGTGTAGTACAAACTGAGGGTTTCACCCCGTTCCAAGGGGCTATTGCCCACTTGGCGCAACACCGATTCTCGAAAGAGCGATTCTGCTTCGGTGTTGTTCCCAAATTCCGCTTGCAAGTCCAGAAGATAGTTATAGGAAACGATCGAGCCAAGGCTATGACCAATCACGCAGAGGGGTGCTTTGGGGCCAGCTTTTTGGGCCAGGGTGTGCAAAGTTTGGGCACAAAATCGATGAATGGCGTGATAGGAATGGCGACCGCGCGGACTAACCTGATAGGCAATGGCATCAGAAACAAAGGACACCATAAATTCTCGGATTCGATCCCAATTCATGGCACTTTGGCGCTGGAATCGGGCCCACAAATCCTGTTGGTTTCCTTCCAAAACCGTTGCCCAATACACTGGAGCCATCACGAACCGCTGATGATATTCCTTGTCAGAAATGCCTAGTTTACTGAAGCGATCGATTAGATTATTTTGCAAGCTGCGAATAAATTCCGGTTGGTCAGCTTTGCCGCTGTTGTAGTCAGGATCACCGGCTCCAATGCCATGAACCACGGCGATCGCCACCTTTTGCCAAGCAGCACCGGCAGCATCACTCTCAGGACTTTGGGATGTGGGGAAAAAGTTGGGGATCATGGGTTTCTCCAGTCCAGGTTTCGTAAAAATTTCGTCAAAATAGATAGGCTGGGGCGCAATTGGTCACCGCTGCCGGCCAGGGATCGGAGTCTTTGGGCGATGGCAATTGCGTTTTGCTCAAACCACAGGGCCCCAGGGAAACAGCCCAGCGAAAAGTCAGGTGATGCTAGCTTAACAAGTGGCTCCGCCTGGCTCCCAAGGGGCGATCGACCTCAGTTCTGGTCAAGTTTTGGTCAAGTTCTGGTCAAGGGCCGGTTCAGTTTTGATCAAGCTTCGATCGGGTTCCGATCAATGTCTGGTTGGTTTTCGATGAACTTTTGGCTAGTTTTCGATCGATTGCCGACCAATTACCGATCAACCGATCAATTGCCGATTAATTACTGATCGATTGCCAATCTCCTGCGTTAAATTCCGCTCGCACTACCCTCCATCACCATGAAGCGCATTGTTCTCATTGCTGGGTTCGAGACTTTTAACGCCGATTTGTACCGAAAAGCTGCCCACCGGGCGATCGAGCGTTGTCCTCAATTGCAAGTGACCACCTTCACCGATCGTGACATTACGGAACAACCCGATCGGGTGGCCGCAGCTTTAGCAGAAGCCGATGTGTTTTTTGCCAGCCTAATTTTTGACTATGAGCAGGTGCTTTGGTTGCGCGATCGGGTGCAACATATCCCTATTTGTTTGGTCTTTGAGTCGGCTTTGGAATTAATTTCCCTCACTCAGATTGGGGCGTTCAAAATTGGCGACAAGCCTTCGGGAATGCCAAAGCCTGTGAAGTTTATTCTCAGTAAATTTTCCAGCGGCCGAGAAGAAGATCGACTGGCTGGTTATCTCAGCTTTTTAAAAACTGGGCCCAAGCTGCTGAAATTTGTGCCGATTCAAAAGGTACAAGATCTGCGCAATTGGCTAATTATCTATGGCTATTGGAATGCTGGTGGCTTGGAAAATGTGGCCGCCATGCTTTGGATTTTGGCTGAAAAATATTTGGATCTCTCGATCGGGGAAATTGCACCACCGATTGAAACGCCCAATATGGGGTTATTGCACCCTGAATATGCGGGCTATTTTTTGAATCCTCAAGATTATTTGAACTGGTATCGTCAACAGCGATCGCCCCAGTTGTCGGAGCCTCCAATTAATCATCCTGATCATCTTGATCATTCGGGGCGATCGACAATGGAAGCCTCCAAAATTGCTCATGATCGCCCGGTAGTAGCTATTTTGCTCTACCGAAAACATGTGGTGACGCAACAGGCTTATATTCCTCAACTGATTCGCCATTTTGAAGCGGCTGGTTTGCTACCTCTGCCCATTTTTATTAATGGCGTGGAAGCCCATGTGATTGTCCGAGATTGGCTGACCACCAGCCATGAACAGCAACAACGGGCCCAGGGCGATCGGGAATTGAAATCCCTGGCGGCTGATGCGGTGTTGGTGGATGCAATTGTTTCCACGATTGGATTTCCGCTGGTGGGTGGCCCCGCCGGTTCCATGGAAGCTGGGCGACAGGTGGCAGTGGCCCAGCGAATTTTGGCAGCTAAAAATGTGCCCTATTTAGTCGCCGCTCCTTTGCTTATTCAAGACCTAAAATCCTGGACAAGACAGGGAATTGGTGGTCTCCAAAGTGTGGTGCTGTATGCCCTGCCGGAGTTGGACGGGGCAATTGATACTGTGCCCTTGGGTGGCTTGGTTGGAGATGATATTTACCTGATTCCGGAGCGTGTTCAACGGTTAACCAGTCGCGTCAAAAACTGGATTCAACTCCGCAAGACCCCACCACGCGATCGCAAGTTGGCGATTATTTTATATGGCTTTCCACCGGGGTATGGCGCAACGGGAACAGCGGCCCTGTTGAATGTTCCCCGATCGCTCTTGAAACTGCTGGAGTCTTTGCAAGCTCAAGGCTATGACGTGGGTGAATTGCCCACCGACGGCGAGGCGATTATTCAACAGGTGAAAGCTGCCGATGATCGTTGGTCTTTGGGCCATCCTTCCCGATCGCACCCACACCAGGCTCCCTTGAATGATGGCTGGGTTCCGGCTCAAATCCTTGATCAATGGTTAGGATATCTCGGCAGTTCTCGGATTCAAAAACAGTGGGGTGGTCTCACGGAATCGGGTATTAAAACCTTTGGGGATGAGTTGCACATTGGGGGTGTTTACTTTGGAAACGTTTGGATTGGGGTGCAGCCGCCTTTGGGTTTGCAAGGCGATCCCATGCGCTTGATGTTTGAGCGAGACTTGACCCCCCATCCCCAATACGCTGCGTTCTATCAATGGTTGCAGCGGGTTTGGCAACCCCACGCGATCGTCCATTTTGGAATGCATGGAACGGTGGAATGGTTGCCGGGATCTCCCTTGGGTAACACGGGCTATTCTTGGTCAGATATTTTGTTGGGAAATCTGCCCCATTTGTATATCTATGCGGCCAATAATCCTTCGGAGTCGATCTTGGCAAAGCGCCGGGGCTATGGGGTGTTAATTTCCCACAATGTGCCTCCCTATGGGCGAGCAGGTTTGTATAAGGAATTGGTGAATCTGCGTGATTTAATTGCGGAATATCGCGAGGATCCGCAGGCGAATACGGCCCTGCGGGATGCGATCGCCCAACGGTTAATTGACACGGGACTCGATCGGGATTGTCCGCTGCCGGAAGCCCAACAATTGGGGGTGGAGTTGGGTGCGGAAACCCTGAAGCTGTTTGGCCCTGATTTGCTCGATCGCTACTTTGCAAGGGTTTATCAATACCTGCAAGAACTAGAACAGCGCCTCTTTTCTAGTGGGTTGCATGTGTTGGGAGCTGCACCCAATGCCGAGCAACTATTGTCCTATTTGGAAGCCTACTTTGAGGCGGATTTACCTCGATCAGTCTTGGAAGTGATCGCCCAAGGATCCGACCTCGATCGCCCCCTGAATGCCTATCGATACTGGTTCCAGCAGGAATATCCCAATCGATCGTTTGAGTTGGATCCCAAAGTCTCAGAACGGATTCAAGAAGCCATTCGTTTGCGGGATTTGCTCAACCAAAATACCGATGAGCTAACGAATTTATTGCGGGGCTTGAATGGGGAATATATTCCGCCCGCACCGGGGGGAGACCTGTTGCGGGACGGGCCCGGCGCATTGCCCACGGGCCGCAATATTCACGCCCTTGATCCTTACCGAATGCCCTCCCCAGGAGCCTACGAACGGGGCAAGGCGATCGCCCAGCAATTGATTGCCCAACACCAACAGGAACATGATCAGGAACCGAACAGCTATCCCGAAACCATTGCCGTGATGCTTTGGGGTTTGGATGCCATTAAAACCAAGGGTGAATCCTTGGGCATCTTGTTGGAATTAGTGGGCGCAGAACCAATTAAGGAAGGTACGGGCCGAATTGTTCGCTATGAGTTAATTCCGCTGGCTCAATTGGGTCGTCCTCGAATTGATGTGTTGGCTAATTTATCGGGCATTTTTCGAGACAGTTTCGCCAATATTTTGGAACTTTTGGATGATCTGTTTGCGCGGGCGGCGGCGGCCGATGAACCGATCGAACAAAACTTCATTCGTAAACATGCCCTGGAGCTTCAGGCCCAAGGGGTTGAAAATCCCAGTGCTCGGCTCTTCTCAAACCCGGCGGGGGATTTTGGCTCCCTTGTGAACGATCGCGTCAATGATGGGAATTGGGAGTCTGGTGATGAGCTGGCCCAAACCTGGCGATCGCGCAATGCCTTTAGCTACGGTCGGCGCGATCGGGGGCAAGCCCGCCCAGAAGTGCTCGATCGACTCTTGGCCACCACCGGGCGCATTGTCCAGGAAATCGACTCCGTGGAATATGGCTTGACGGATATCCAGGAATACTACGCCAACACCGGAGCCTTGAAGCGTGCCGCCGAACAACAGCAACAGCGCCCCGTCACCGCAAGTTTTGTGGAAAGTTTCGGCAAAAACACCCAACCCCGCGACTTAAACAGCCTCTTACGGTTGGAATATCGCACCAAATTGCTGAATCCCAAGTGGGCCGAAGCCATGGCCGCCCAGGGTTCCGGCGGGGCCTTTGAAATTTCCCAACGGATGACGGCCCTGTTGGGTTGGAGCGGCACCACGGATTTTGCCGATCGCTGGGTCTATGACGGAGCCGCCGAAACCTACGCCCTCGATCGAGCCATGGCCGATCGCCTGCGCCGCGCCAATCCGGAAGCCTTCCGCAACATTGTTGGTCGTTTGCTGGAAGCCAATGGTCGTGGATTTTGGGCCGCCGATGAGTCTGTGGTCGGCCAACTGCAAGCCCTCTACGACGAAACCGACGCGGCCTTGGAGGGGGTAACCAATCCGTAAGCCGCTCAATATCAGCCACTCAATTGGCCACTCAATTTAAATGCACCCCAGCCGGAACCCCCGTTCAACCAGGGCCGCGATCGCGCGATCGGGAACGACAACGCCGCCGTCAGCGTCCCCAGCCCTAACCCGGATCCGAAAAGACCGCCACTAATGGCACGATCTCTGGGGGGAAACTTCTCAGGGCGATCGTGCTGATTTGCCCGCCAATGCCAGTCATTATTCAAGACTGGACTTTACGGGTTGGAATCTGAAATTCAAGGCCGGAATTCAAGGCTGAGTTCAGCGGGAGCACAAATCGTGCTCAAGTTTCTGGAGGAACTGGTTGCACACCATGAACGAACTAGCCCCCACAGCGGTCTAATTCAAGGCTCAACGGCTAAACGGTCCCTAGGCTAACCAGTTCCGGAACTATTCATCGATTAGGAGTTTGTAATCATGGCTATTGGCCCTAACCCCCCGTTTTACGATCTTGACGATACCAATAACTTTTTCTCCACTAGCTCGCTGTCGGCGGAAGTGCTCCGTACCACCCCGGCAGGCGTGCGGGGTTTGGGGGGCGATGACCAAATCACCGGCAGTGCCCAAGCGGACATCATCTACGGCAACCTAGGCAACGACAGCCTCTATGGTTTGGGGGGCAATGACACCTTCTATGGTGGTCAAGGTGACGATCTGTTGGTGGGTGATGGCCTCAATTCCACCGGGGATGACGTACTCAGCGGCAACAAGGGCAATGACCTGATTTTGGGTGGCGTGGGTAATGACATCCTGCGGGGTGGTCAGGACAACGATTTCCTGAATGGCGAAGAGGGCAATGACACCCTGGTGGGCGATCTGGGACAAGATACCCTGGTGGGTGGGGCTGGCGATGATCTATTGGTGTTGCGGCGGGACACGGCGGCGGTGGCTGATGCCAGCGGGGCGATCGCCGCAGATTTCATCGTGGATTTTGGTACTGGAAACGATCGCATTGGCCTAACCGGCGGCTTGCAGGAAAGTCAGTTGCAACTGCTGGCGATCACTTTGAACGACTCCGGCGGCGGCTCCACACCCAGCACGGCGATTACGTTCAACGACAATGGGGTTTTCAAAACCTTGGGTCTGGTGTTGGGCAAAACGCCCACCGAGCTGGCCGGTAAGTTCGTGAATACGGACTTTTAAGCCGACTAGGCCGACCTTGCGGCCGACTGTCTAACTAACCTTTCAGCCGGTTGTTTAGGCTAAGGGTTCCGCTGACGGGATTAATGCCTGATGGGATCAATATCTGAGGGAGCTAACACCCAGTGGGATCAATACCTAATGGCACTAACACCTAATGGGATCAACGCCCAACCGGTGGCATCAGTGGCCAATGGCGGGTAAAGGGTAAATTGCGGGCAAGGGGCTTCAGCCCCTTGTCTTCAGGATTCACTCAGTAGCTCTCGGGCCCAGGCTTCTTCTTCGGGCAGCTCGTCCAAGGAGGGCCGGGTTTCCCGCAGTTCGATCGCGGCGGGAGTTGCGATCGATCGGGGGCTGGTGCGGCTTTTGGGGCGCAGTGCGCGTTCGGCCTCTTCAGCGCTGGCACGGGCTTGGTGCAAGAGCTTATTGCAGCGCTCCCAAGGGTTCGATCCATTCAGGGCCTCAAGCTGGCTGCTGCGTTCGTTGGCCACGGTGGCCAGGGCACGCAACACGGCAGAAAATTGGATGCCTTCGCGATCGAGGGTATCCAGCATGGGGCGTAACAATTCGCACAACAGGGTGTTGCGGTGTTCAGCAATCAACGCGCCGAGTTCGCTGGTGTTAATTGCGTCGCTAATGCTTTCGGGTAAATGTTGCATAGCTTTGTGGGCAATAGCGGAGCTGTCAAGTTTCATGCGATTTTCATGCGATTTTCAAAAATTCCTCATGAATCGCCGGCTGATGCACCCTCGAAACGCGGTTAACGCCACCTTGCGTTTGCGCTCAAAACCGATCACGGGCGATCGAGCACGATCGGGAACGATCGGTGAGCGATCGGTTAGAGACCCATTAGCGATCAACTCCACGATCGGCTACTTAACCCTTACGGTTGCCCCGTATGCTGCCAGGAATGGAGCAGCGGGTTGGTGATCCCAAACAAAGCAGCCTTGAGCTGGCAATGGCAGGCTACCGGGAGTTGCACCAGTCTTGTCCGTATAGTTGGGACAAATTGAGGCGATCGTCGATACAGAGACTGCCTATCTCTTCCTCTAAGGTACAGTGCCGATCGGGAAAATTCCGTGCAGATCAGCCAGAAGGAGAATTCCGCACAAGGGGCGATGGCGGATTGGCTGCTCCGGGCGATCGGCCCCATTGCTCAACTCTAATTTCGCCAGCCCAAGCCCCCTCAAGCCCCAGGCACTGCCTCATCCGTCTCCCATGTATCACCCCATACATCACCCCGCGCATCACCCCAGTCATACAATTCCCCACCCGCCAGAAATCTGATCAAAATCCCTGGGATCGATTGGACGCGCAATTTGGGCTGATATGGTGAATAATTGTGGATTCGACTCTGCTAACCCCTTAACCCCTCGCTTCAACGGCACTGCAACTGCAAGCTATGGCTGGAAAACCCACGATCGCCGTTACTCACCTCGGTTGCGAAAAAAATCGCATTGACACCGAGCATATGATGGGCCTGCTAGCCCAGGCAGGCTATGACGTGAGTGCCAACGACGATGCGGCAGACTACGCGATCGTCAACACCTGTAGCTTCATTCAGGAGGCACGGGAAGAATCGGTGCGCACCTTGGTTTCCCTGGCGGAAGCGGGCAAACGAATTGTGATCACGGGCTGCATGGCTCAACACTTTCGGGACACCCTTTTGGATGAAATTCCGGAAGCCGTGGCCGTGGTGGGCACGGGCGACTATCACAAGATTGTGGATGTGGTGCAGCGAACGGAAGCGGGCGAGCGCGTTCAGGAAATTTCGGAAGAACCAACCTACATTGCCGATGAGACCGTCCCTCGCTATCGCACCACGGCCGAAGGCACGGCCTACCTGCGGGTGGCGGAGGGGTGTGACTACCGCTGTGCGTTCTGCATCATTCCCCACTTGCGGGGCGACCAGCGATCGCGCTCGATCGAGTCGATTGTGGCCGAAGCCCACAAGCTGGCCGATGAAGGGGTGCAAGAGCTAATCTTAATTTCCCAAATCACCACCAACTACGGCCTAGACCGCTATGGCAAGCCCAAGCTGGCGGAGCTGTTGCGGGCCCTCGGTGAGGTGGACATTCCTTGGGTGCGAATCCACTATGCCTATCCCACGGGGCTGACAGAATCGGTGATTGCGGCCATTCGGGAAACGCCGAATATCTTGCCCTATATTGATTTGCCGCTCCAGCATTCCCACCCGGAAGTGCTGCGATCGATGAATCGCCCTTGGCAGGCCAATGTGAACGATCGGCTCTTGGCCCAAATTCGCGAGCAATTGCCCAATGCCGTCATGCGCACCACGTTCATTGTGGGCTTTCCCGGCGAAACGGAGGAGCACTTTGAGCATTTGTGCGACTTTGTGCAGCGCCACGAATTTGACCATGTGGGGGTGTTCACCTTCTCGCCCGAGGAGGGAACTGCCGCGTTTAATTTGCCCAACCAACTCCCGCAGGAAGTGATGGATGGTCGGCGCGATCGACTGATGGCCCTGCAACAGCCCATTTCCCTGAAGCGAAATCAGGCCTACGTGGGCCAAACGGTGGATGTGCTGATTGAGCAGGTGAACCCGAAAACGGGACAATTCTTGGGTCGATCGGCTCGGTATTCTCCCGATGTGGATGGTTTGGTCTATGTCACTGGGCCGGCTCGCCTGGGGGCGATCGTCCCGGTCACGATCACCGCAGCCGAACCCTACGATCTATTTGGCGAGGTTGCCGTCTCCGCCTAAAGAATTTGCCCCGCCAGCTCTACTCAAATCCGAGAGCGATCGCTCAGAATTGAAAAGCGCGCGGGCTGGCTTTCCCAAGGAGCCATTTCCGAAGAGGCCAGCTCTCGCCGCTTCAGCCCATCCACCGCCGATCGGACTCCCGCCGCGACTGCCCGATCGAATCGTGGGTGGATCAACCGGGGTGTGTCCCCAAGGATGAGGAATTGTGGTTTCTTTTCTGATCGTGGCCGTCGTCATTGCCGTCGGCCTGATTCTGCTAACCTATTTGCCGTTTGGCGTGGAAGTCGATAGCCCTTGGAAGGCCTTGATCGCCGGTATTATTTTGGGCATTTTTCAGGGGTTGGCGCGGGCCGTTCCCGGCTGGCTCACCTTCTTACCCAAGTTGCTCACGCTGGGCTTGTTTTCTTTAATTGTTAGCACCTTGCTGTTTGGTCTAGCTGCTTGGTTGGTGGAAGGTTTCCGCCTCAAAAATGGCATTTGGAGTGCCTTGCTGGGGGCAGTTTTTATTAGCATTTTCCAATCGTTGGTGCTGGGAGTTCTGGGAAATTTCCTGCCCGTTCTCAACCAATAAGATAGCTAAAGCGATCGGTCAATGGCAGCAATTTCTCAAGTACTAAACTTCTGATTCTTTTGCTGCAAAGCCATGGAGGACAAGGGGCTTAAGCCCCTTGTCTGTGCTGTTTTTCTGCCGTTAATTTTTCGTTTCAATCCTGATCGGAGCTGGGATATTGATTAGGCAAGTCATCGCTAGCCAACACCCAAGTATTACGACCAAGGGACTTGGCTTGGTAAAGGGCCCGATCGGCCGCTTGCACCAAATCTTGGCAGGGGCGATCGAGCTGAGGCACTTGGCTGGCAATTCCCAAACTCACAGTTACATGATGGGTAATTCCTTGGTGTTCTGAGTGGAAAATTTGCAGATTCAAAACGGTTTTGCGAATCAATTCTGCAATTTGGGTTGCACCACCAGAATCGGTGTGGGGCAACACCACCACAAATTCCTCACCGCCATACCGAGCCACCAAGTCTGTGTTGCGCTGAAGTAATCCATCAATCGATCGCGCAATGCTAATTAGGCACTGATCACCGGCTGGGTGTCCATGTAAATCGTTATATTTTTTGAAGAAATCCACATCAAATAAAATCAGCGATAGCGGTTCTTGAATTCGCTGACACCGTTGCCATTCCTGTTGCAAAACCACATCAAAACAGCGGCGGTTGGCAATTTGCGTGAGTCCATCGCGGTTACTCAAATCATTGAGCTTAATGTTAATTTCTTCCAAAAAATGGTTAGCCTGTTGGAGTTGCTCCGCTTGCGATCGAAACTGTTCCAATAGTTCAGAATGTTGAATGGCGATCGCCAACTGATCCGCCACCTGTTGCAACAATTCGGCTTCATCTCCTTGCCAAGAACGGGCATTAGCACAGGCCTGCACAATCAAAAGTCCCCAAACATGCGATTCACCATGGGGCAAAGTGCCCACAATGGCAGCCATCACTTGAGATTGTGCTCCCGTGGCTTCCATCAACCGTGCCAAGTGTATTTGAGGGCGATCGATCGGAATTTCTTGAATAATTTGTGTCCGAGGCGCAGATTCTGCCCTAGACCGTGACCAGAGGGCGTTGGTTTTGGGCCACTGTCGATCGCGCACGGAAGGATAGTCTGTTTTCACCACCTCTTGAATAATTGATCCTGAATAATCCCCATGGAAACGCAGGATAAAGGTGCGATCGGCTTGCAGGGTTCGATGCACTTCCGTCACCGCAATATCCAAAATTTCGCTCAAATCAAGACTGCTTTGAATATGTTGGGTAATGGAACGCAAGGTTCGTTCCCGATCGGCCTGTTGGCGAAGGGCAATTTGCGCTCGCTTGAGATGGGTAATATCCCGCGCCACAACTAGTAACGATTCGACTGCCGTTGAACCAACCATCACATTCGATGACTGGGATTCCGCTGTTGCAGAATTGCCCAGTGGGGCTGTGTTCAGTGCCGAACTGGCCATGAAGTTTTGCAGATGTTCCAAACTCGTCCAACGGGGTGTGGTCATCAATGCGCTGGGGTGCTCTCGATCAAAAATTGGCGTTTGCATCACCTCCGGAACCACCCAAGACTGAAAAATATGGCCACCGTCCGGCAACAGCATTTCATATTCTAAAAAAGCCTTCTGACCGGTTTCCAAAACCGTTGCCATCCCCTCATGCCACATCTGAACTAGGTCTTCTGGAAATCCTAACTCTCTGCTGGTTTTACCAATAAAATCCTGTTCAGCAATTCTGCAAAGTTGCAAAACCGTGCGGTTGACATAGAGAAAGCGCCCTTCCCGATCGCACCGCATAATGCAATCCGGTGAATTTTCTGCCAAATTGCGAAATTCCTGCTCCCGTTGATTGAGGGCCGCCTCTGCAAATTTACGATCGCTGATATCCTCGATCGTCCCTACCATCCGGACTGGTTCCCCTTGCCCATTCCAAACCGCTTGCCCACGAATTCGCGCCCAAATGTAATGACCTTGGGCATGTTGAAATCGTACTTCAATGTCATAGCGTTCATAGCTCTGAAGATGGGCCATTAAAGCTTTTTCCCACCGCTCTTGATCCTCAGGATGGATTTTTTGGGAAAAAGCAGCTTCAGCAAAGAGTTGTGGTGATTGAATTCCTCGTCGCTCTTCGCCCAACAGCTCTAAATAGCGTTCCGATACCAAAATGGAATCATCCAAAATATTCCAATCCCAAACGCCTTCACCAATACTCTGAATGGCGAGATTATATAAATCGTTAATGATTTTCAGATCATCAGCCAAGCGTTTTTGATTGGTAATGTTGATGTGAAATTTCGTGACGCGCCAACCATTGATTTCAGAATCCCATTGCGATGTGCCGGTTACCATCGCCCAGCGCCATTCTCCACTTCGATGACGAAATCGGTAACTGAACTGAAATGTTTCTTCTGCCAAAATACTTTCAAAATTGGGCAAAACAATCTTTTGAAGATCTTCAGGATGAACAATCGATAACCACAATTGATGATTGGCTAAAAACTCCGAAGGATGATAGCCAAATAAATCTTCACATCCAGCCGAGCAGTAATCATAGCGATGGCTGTCATCGGAAAAAACATAGGCGCTCATAATGGCCGCAGCCGTGTTGCTTAAAACGGCATTGAGTTTAATTTCCGATTCACGCAGTGCTCGTTCTAAATGGACTCGTTCTGTCACGTCCCAAAAGATGCCTTGAATGCCAATAATCTGGCCATCGCTATCACGAACAGGAGTCTTCACCACCTGCACAAGACTTAATTCAGAACCCTCTTGAGAGCCGCTCAGTGTTGGATGGGGTTCAATGACATCTAAAATATGACCAGTTTCCAAAACCCAGCGCGTTTCTTGGTTGTAGCGAGCTGCTAAATCATTGGGATAGAGGTCATAAACCGTTTTGCCAAAAATTTCTGAATCTGACAAATTCAGCAAGTTTAAAAATGCCTGATTGGCAAAGGTGCAACGCCCCTGACAGTCTTCACGAAAAAGGGATTGCGGTAATACATTGGCTAAGGATTGATAGTGGGCGTTGCTGCGGCGTAGGGCTTCTTCTGTGGCTTTGCGATCGGTGATGTCAATGTAAGCAATGGCGACACCATAGGGGTCTAGTGGAATGGGGGCTGCACTGGTCATAATCCAGCGCAAAGTGCCATCGGGCCGCACAATGCCTTGCTCGATATTTTGAATCGGACAACCTTCACGTAAGGCCCGAATTGAGGGATATTCTTCGGCGGGCATGGGGCTGCCGTCCGATCGCAAAATTTCCCACACCGGGGAATCGCAGGTGCGCTGAGTATGTTCTTCTTTGGAAACGCCTAAAATTCGTTTGGATTCTGGATTGGCTTCCAAAATCTGACCGCTGGCGTTAGCGATGGAAACCCCAACGGGCAAAATTTCAAAGAGCGTTCGATATTTTTGCTGACTTTCCTGGAGGGCATGTTCTAGTTGGAAGTGCTCTGTGAAGTCAACAATCATGGCGTAATAACCATGAACGCTTTGATCGATCGCTTGGTCGGGAATCAGGGTGGCTCGAATATAGCGCTGGCCTCCTTGGGCGTAGGGAACAACACTTTCATAGGTCACAATTTCCCCTTTTAAGACCCGATCGATGTGGGGTTTAACTAATTGATAAGCTTGTTGACCGATTACCTCAGCGACTCGCTTTCCACAAATCTCTTGAGGACAGAGACCAAACCAATCCTCATAACTTTGGTTAACGTAGCGATAATATAAATCCTGATCGCAATAGGCAATACAAACGGGCAGGAGATCCATAATCTGCTGCCACTTCAAGGGATTATTCAAAAATATTGATGGGGATTTTGGGACTGGGCTGGGCTGACGAGGCTTGGACTCCTCCAGTTTGGCTTGCAGGGCTTTTAGCTGCGCTTGGGCTTCGGCCAAGGCAGTTTGGGATTGTGCAAGCTGTTGTCGTAGATGCTGAACTTCAGGATCAGGCTGGAGGAAGTCAGTCATAGCTAGCGGGGCAGACGTAGAAACAAGTGGTGAATCATGGTTATACCTTGCGATCGGGGCCAATTCTCTGGATTCATCTCCTTATTTATTTTTATGATTGGCCGCATTTGACTGTGTTGCTGGGATCATTAACTTGGGCAAGGACAGAAGTGTTGAATCTAAACACAAAACTTCATATTCTAGGCAACAAGAGTTTCTGGCAGTAAATCATAGCTCCAATGACTGATTGAGCCATAGCGACCGAGTACAACTTGCAAATATCGCAATTTATCTAGTAGC
>NZ_JACJSP010000024.1 GCF_014698235.1 Limnothrix sp. FACHB-406
TCGGAGACGAGCGAAGGGATGATCTACGGCTGCTTAATGCATTTGATGGTGAAACGATTAGCGGGGATGGCTGATTAATATTGTCTTTATAAATCAGCTCTTAGGCAATAATCGCCAATTCGCACTTCACAAACATCCAGAATGATGAGATCAAAATTGGCATAGAAATGATTGCCCAAATGGATGTTATAGCCGTAGTCACATTTAAAATTCGGTTCAATATAAATTTCCGGTGGCGCTGTGCCTAAAAGATCGCGCAAAATGCTGAACCTTAGGTTGGGTTCTTCCTCGGTGGTGGCATTATAGCGACGGCAAAGTTGGCGGGCCCGGGCCCGTTCTTGGATGAGTTGGGAATCGGAGGCTAGGTATAGTTGCCCTGCGATCATTTTGCTTTTTTCGCTATGTTCTTCGGCAAAATTAGCCATCATCAGCCTCCCAGAATCGATCGACCTTCATCAAAATCAAAATCCCAGGAGCGATTCACGAGTCATTGATCATCTCCTGGGGTTCTATGAAATCTGCGCAGTGGTGGGATTAATCAAAACAAACCGATCGGCTCGCTCTGAAATGTCTTTTGATTCGATCGAGCTTTGCCCATTTCAGGGTTGAATCGATCGAGAAACCGGGGCTTAATCGGTGTACGTATAGGTTTCCCCACCGCAAATTGTGCCTGAACTGACCGAATCTGAGCCATCAGCAAAGCGAGCCATGAAGTCATAGGTACAATCTTCACGGCCATCATCAATGGTGATGTCAACGGACTCGCCAGGGTTCAATACATCAACCCCCAAAATGTCCTCTTCCCAAGAACTGGTACTGGGGGGCGAAGCATAGAAATGCGTCATGGTTGAGCTAGTGCCATTCACCAACGTGAAAGTCACTGACTCTGTGTCCGCTTTGGCCATGGCTGCCGACAGGGCCACCATCGGGACTGCAATAGTGGCCGCCAAGGCCGATTTCAAGGTCGATCGCATTGTCCATTGAGTCATATAAAATCTCTCAAGTTCTCAGAGGTGATGTGGAGAAATGGTCAAAAACCGAGGTTAAAAAATATTGGCTAGAAAACATTTCTCAGCCAACGATTTTAGTCTTGAATCGCAGCCAGCAGCAATTCCTCGATCGGGCGATCGCCAAAGGTACTGGCAGGGAACGTATCAACCACATCGAATTTGGCTCCCAACCCCATTAATTCATCATCCAAAAACTTTAAGAAGTTGGTTGCGCTCGGATCGTTCCCCACTTGGACAAAGCTAATGCCTAATTGTTCATCAACGGACATCTTTTTGGTGGCTGCGACGATCGCTTGGGCCGCGGCGGCTTTGTCATCGGGCTGACCATCGGTAATCACCAATAGGGTCAAGGGAACTTCCGCTTGCCATTTTTTCAGCAAAACTGTATTCAAAAGCCCTGCCAAATTGGTGGAGCCAAAGGGTTCATTTTGGCTAAAAATTTCGGCCACCGTCGCCGCCGTTGCATTGCCAAATTCACGAATTTTGCTGGCAAAGGTGTAGACTTCAATTCCATCTGGATCTAGTTTTTCCACCGCTTGGGCCAGCCCAAAAGCCGCTTCAGCAACGGCAGCCCAGCGGGTTTGCCCATTGGGAAGGGTCATGCCCATGGAGCTGGAAGCGTCAATCGCCAAAATGTAATCACGCTTGAGGCTAATCATGTCTCAATTTGATAGAAAAAAGGTGGTTAAACGATCAGAGCGTCTAGAGAATTGATGCAACTATTGCCCATGGTTTTCAGGAAATTGGTCGCTGAATCATGACCCATTCACTGATCGTTTTCACTGATCGTTTTCACTGATCGTTGATGCTTGAACATTGCGCCCATTGATTTCTCTTAATCTTGGATGGCGGCAAGCAGAATTTCTTCAATTGATCGATTGCCAAATTCACTAGCGGAAAAGGTATCGACCACATCGAATTTAGCGCCCAATCCCATTAACTCGTCATCCAGGAATTTCAAGAAATTGGTCGCACCCGGATCATCGCCAATTTGGACAAAGGTAATCGCTAGTTGCTCGTCCGATTGCATTTTTTTGGTGGCGGCCACCAGGGATTGGGCGGCAGCAGCTTTGTCATCTGGTTGCCCGTCCGTGACGATAATCAAGGTGGTGGGCACTTCGGGAACCCACTTTTGCAGCAACACCAGGTTCAACAGTCCAGCCAAGTTAGTTGACCCAAATGGGCGATTTTGGCTAAACAAATTGGCAACGGTTTGAGCGTTGGCGTTGCCATGTTCCTTGACCCCAGAGGCAAAGGTATAAACCTGGATGCCATCGGGATCAAATTGCTCGATCGCCTGGGCCAGTCCAAAGGCTGCTTCGGCAACGGCGGCCCAACGGGTTTGACCGTTCGGCATCTGAATGCCCATGGAGCTGGAAGCGTCCACGGCCAAAATATAGTCTCGGGTTAGGTCAGTCATGGTTTTACACAGGCAATTACTTTCCAATATCCTAGATACCGCTAATTCACCCTCATTGATCCCAATTTGCCCTATTGAATTAATGCTGCTTGAATTTTTTGGATCAATCTTTTGGATTAATCTTGTGGATCAATCTTTTGGATCAACCTCTTGAATCGATCTTTTGGATCAACCTTAGATTGCATCCTAGGTATCAATGCTGGCTAACGGCGAAATCGGGTGAGATTTGGCAAGATTTGGATTAACCCAATCTCTGGTGGCTCAATGCTAGCTAGATATCTGTGCCAGGTTGATTGTTGGGTAGCGGATTGTTGGGCAATGAATCGCTAGGGGCTTGATTGTTGGGGGTGGATGGTGAATTGGCGGGGCGATCGGGCGCGGCGGGGCTGGCGGCGGGGCTGGGTGACTCCAGCGGTGTGACCCATTGGAAGTCGATCGCGATTTTTTGGTCACCCACCTTCACTTGGGTCACTTCAATTTCTCGGGTTCCGGCGGCCAGGCGCTGAAAACTATCCGCCAAAAGCTGATTCACGGTGATGATTCGAGGGTCAGCCAAGGTGATACAGGGGGAATCCACACGGGCAATTTTGGCTTCAAGCAGTTGCCGGGAGCTGGCTTGCAACACAAAATCGAGGCTTCCCGGTTCTAGGCGCTTGTCGGGACAAACGAATTTGCCAAAGGCGCGCACCTGTCCCTCTTGAATTTCAAAGCGATCGATGGTTTCCACAAAGGAAGCGGGATCGCCTTTGAAACTGATGGGGCTTTGGTTCAGCAGGGTTTCGGAAATTTCGTAGCCGCTGTTCACCACCAAGTTACCGTTTTGGATGTCGGCTTTGAAGCTGAATCCACAGCCCACCAAGGGCAACAACAGGGCGATCGCCCCGAGGGTGGGAACGCCGGGCCGTGGCTGGAAACGGACTTGCGATAATCGAGATTGCCTAGCCGATCGATTCACGGCGATCGCCCCTCCCTCTGGGCTGGTTGCGGTGCGGAATGCTGAAAGATGGCTGTTGATCAGCCTGTTCGGTTCCCAACCTAGCGCGATCGCCCTAGGCAGCATCCACACCGGGAACCCGTACCGCATTCATCGGAAATCCGCTGGGGGGTTGATTTTGCCCTGAACAAACTGCCCGATCGCCTCCCTAGGGTTGGGGCGACAGATAGGGCGAGGCGATCGGGGCTTGGCGTTTTTGCCAAACCAGGGCTTGATAGAGCGCCACGGTCACATCCGCGCGGGTTGCTGGCCGCTGGGCATCCAGGCGATCGCGCAAGGGATAGTAAGTGACCAGGTTGCTTTGGCTGGCGGCGGCCACCTTGGGCTGGGCCCAGCGGGCCAGGGCCAAGCCGTCGCCGTAACGCTCCAGTTGCCGTTGGCGATCGGGCGGTTCCGGCAGCGGCAAATTCAGCCCAGAGGCGAGGGTGATATAGAGTTCAAGGCGAGAAATGGGTTGGTCGGGGGCGAATTGTCCATTGGGATAACCGCGCATCAGCCCTAACACAACGGTTCGATCGACAGCGGATTTTGCCCAATGGTCGGCAGCCAAATCCGGGAAGGGCAGAGGAGATCGCACCGTGGGCCCCGCCCAGGCATCTCGCAAAATGGCTGCCAGTTCGGCCCGGGTCACCGGTTGATCGGGCTTGAAGGAACCATCCTCAAACCCAGCAATAATTTTGTCTTTCCGCAGTTTTTCAATGAAGGGATAGGCCCAATGTTGCCCGTCCACATCCTTAAAGGGCGCGGCCACTGGCTCCGAGGCGGCTGGCGCAAGGGCTGGGGCAACAGACGGCGCAGGGGCGATCGGCTGGGCTGGGGCGGCGGGGATGGGCGCAGGAGCCGCAGGAGCCAGGGTTTGGCTAGCCACCGGGGGAGCCGTGGGGGAGGCTGCTGGGGCCTTGGCGGGCGCGTCGGGTTGGGGCTTCGGGGCGATCGCCCTCGTGGGTTCTTTGCCTGTGCCCTTAGGCGCTTCAGGGGCAACGGGGCGCGATCGCAGCAAGCCCTGCCAACCCACTGGGATCGATTGGCGACTGGCAAACCACCAGAACAATCCCCCAAAGATTAGCAGGGCCACTAAGACCGCAATCCATTCGTCATTAGTCTCGCGGGCCGATCGCGATCGATCCTCGGGCAAGGGCCCATCCGGCAATTGAGACACGCACCACCTCCAAACTCAGGCCATGGCCGGGGTTTTCATCAACTCGCACCGGAGGCACGAGGTAACCCCGGGGCTTAACCGTTCCCGGCCCCTTGAGGTTCGGTGGCGGCTAAGTCTCCGGACAGCCTAGCAAATGGCCCGCTGGGAGGCAAAATCAGGGCGCGATCGCAGCCGCGCTCCTAGGAGTCCCGCAAGTCCAAGGACTGATGACGACGCTGACGGCTCATTTCATAGAGCGCCATGCCCGCCGCCACCGAAGCATTCAGGCTGGGCGTGTGGCCGCTCATGGGAATGGACATCAACACATCGCAGGTTTTTTGCACCAACAGGCTCAGGCCATCGCCCTCTGCGCCAATCACCAGCACGATCGGGCCCGTGAGGTCTACCTTGTCGATCGGTTCGCTGCCTTCAGCGGCCAAGCCATGGATCCAGAAGCCAGCGGCCTTCAGGGTTTCCAGGGCTTGAACCAAGTTGCCCACCCGCGCGATATTCAAGTGTTCGATCGCGCCGGCCGCCACCTTCACCACCGTGGAAGTTACGCCCACGGCCCGCCGTTGGGGAATGATGATACCCTTTGCGCCCAAGGCTTCGGCACTGCGGGCGATCGCACCCAAATTGTGCGGATCCGTCACCCCATCGACTGCTACCAACACGGCGCGATCGGTGGCCGCCTTGGCCTTTTCAATCACATCCGCCAAGTCCAAGTAATCGTAGGCCGCCGCCTGGGCTGCCACACCTTGGTGATTGCCCCCATCCGTCAGCCGCGCCAGTTGGCTATAGGTGGCTTCATCGATGATTGTGCCGTTGGTCTTAGCCGTTTGCAGCAGCCCCATGAACCGGGAATCGTAGCGCAACTGGGGCACGATCCAGAGTTTGTGCAGGGTGCGCTCGCTCTCTAGGGCTGCCAACACCGAATGACGGCCGTAGATGATGTCATTGTTGGTTTCGGCTTCGCCCGTGGTTGGGTTGCCATTTTGGGTATTGCCATCAAAGGCATGGGCAGCGCGATCGCGCCCGCCGAAGTCCCGGCCTTGGCCGTCCCGGTGTTGCTCGCGGAACCCATCCCGGCGGCCGCCAAACTTGCCCCCTTCGGGACGGCGACTGAAGGCCGGGCGATCGCCCCCGCGATCGAACCGAGGAGACCGATCCCCCCGTTCACCGCGATCACTGCGATCGATCCGTTCACCCCGATCGCCCCGGGGTGAGCCATAGTCACCATCCCGACGCTCATCCCGGTTCCGCTCCGGCCGGTCAGGGCGATCGGGTCGATCGCCAAAGGGCCGACTGAACTTGCCTTGACCCTTGCCAAATTTCTTGCCCCGGAAGTCTGAACCCTCGCCACCGCGCGAGTCCCGGTTCTCTTCCCGGTTCCAATCGCCCCGAGGGCTAAAGGGTCGATCGCCCCCACGGTTCGGGCGATCGCCATCCCGGCCACGGCGCTCAAAGGACTGGCCGCCCTGACCGCCACCAAAAGGCTTGCGGCCAAAGGATTTACCGCCAAAGTCCCGGGACTCGCCATCACGCTGGCCGGAGCCATAGCCCCGCGATCCTTGCGATCGATCCTGGGATCCCTGCGATCCCTGAGAGCCATAGCCCGATCGCCCCTGGGAACCATAACCCGATCGACCTTGGGAGCCATAGCCCGATCGCTGGCCGCCGTAGTCCTTCTTTTCCTTGCCAAAGTCCCGGTCTTTGCCAAAATCCCGGCGCTCGCCCCCGTCATAGTTGCGGCGTTCCCGGTCTTCCCCGGAGAACCCGAAATCATCCGCGCGATCGCGCCGTCCCTCGTAACGCCCCTTCGAGCCTTCTCCCCCTTGGGAACCTTGATACCGTCCCTTGCCCTGAAACTGTCCGCCCTTAACCGGTTTCCCCGGACGCTCAAACTTGCTGGATTGACCGGCTTGGCCTGCTGAATTGCCGGTACGACCCTTACGATACGAAAAATCAGTCATGATGAAGAGTTGCGATCTAAAGTCGCATGAGAGGAAACAGACGGCGACAAATCCAACCGGGCCAACAACTCGGTCAGTCGGGACGGCTGGGTTAGGTAGAGATAACCCACCAAGGTTTCAAAGGCCGTGGCGGCCTGGTATATTCCACCCGCGAGCCGTTTTGGACGCTTATCAGTGGCATTGCGACCGCGCCGAACTATCTCACGTTCAGCCTCGGTCAGGTGGGGCAGCAGCGCCTCTAGATGGCGGGCTTGGGTTTCAGCGCGAACTTGGGCAACCACGCGATCGTGATAGGTGCGGGTGCGTGATTGCGGCAAGAGGTAATAGCAGCGGATGTAAAGTTCGTAAACGGAGTCGCCTAAATAGGCCAAGGCAGCCGGCGACAGACGTTGAATTTCGGCTGCGGGAATTGACGAACTGAGGGGGAGGGGCGATCGCAAGGCCGCGGCGGCTAGCCAGCCTGCTTCGACACTCGGAGAATCCGTCGCGATCGCCGGTTGTAACTCCACAGCCAATCTTAGCCTTGATTCGATTCAGAAACGCGCTTAATCGCCACTTCAACCGAATCCTGGAGCGATAGGAAGCTTTCGAGACGCACGAGTTTAACGGTCTGGGTGACGCGGGGATTCGTCACAATCTGGAAACTACCACCTGCACTCTGGGCCTTTTTCGCCAGTTGCACCAGAGCGCCTAGCCCAGAACTATCTACAAAATCGATATGCGCTAGATCCAGCACCACATGGGGCGGGCCGTCTTCAACATACTGCCCCAGCTTTTTACGGAACGTGGGTTCCGAAAATGCATCGAGCAGCCCTGTGAGGCGGAACAGTTGACAATCTCCCTTAACTTCGCGCGTGCCTCGTAAGCTGACGGTTAGGGTAAGTTGCTCGGGAATAATGACCTCCTAAGAACACCGTCGCAATCTAGACAACATCCCAATATAAGGATTCCGAGCCTGGTTGTCCACTGAATTTTGTGCGGGTAGCCGCCCGGCTTCCAGGCCTTGGGTTCGTTCGGGAAAGTTTTGGGAAGGGGTTTTGCAGATTATGGGAGTTTTTATTTTAGATTCCCTGGGAATCTAAAACTTGGGGATCAAAGACGGGATCGAAGATCTGAGACTTGGGGATCTCATGACCCAACTGCCCCCAACCGCCGCCAAATCAGAGGCCCCTAAATCCCGATCGCCCGGCGGAAAAAATCGCCCAAATCAGCCCGAGCCACCACCAGACAGGCATTAGAACGTTTGCCATAACTGTCGCCAGGGGTGAGCGGAAAGGGTGGATAGGCTTCTAGGGAAATCCAGGTGGCTCCGGCCGCTTGCAGGATGGGCCAAACGGCGGCAATATCCCAGGCTTTGGGCGTTAGCTCGTAGGCTCCCACCATGCTACCGGTGGCGACGGTGAGCAAGTTGTAGCTAGCCGACCCGATCGCCCGGATTTTGCAACAGAAGGGGCGTGGGGCCCGCTCAATGCTGCGGGTGCAAAAACTGAAGGTTTGGTTGGGGCCCGGGTCGGCGCTGGTGGTTCGGATCGGGCGGCCGTTGCGAAAGGCTCCTGGTTCGAGATCCAATCCCGTTTCACCGGGCCAAAAGCCATAACAAGCTTCTTGGGTGGGGGGATAGTACAAATAGCCAAAGACGGGCCAGCCGCGATAGAGCAGCCCGATCGAAATGCCCCAAACAGGGATGCCGTGGCTGAAATTGGTGGTTCCATCGATCGGGTCAATGATCCAACACCAATCCCGATCGGGCAAATCATGGTTGCCCTCTTCGCTGAGCAAGCCGTGATCGGGAAATCGATCGGTGATCGCCTGGCGCAGGGTGGCATCGGCCCAGGTGTCCGATTGGGTCAGCAAGGTTCCGTCGTCTTTTTCGGTGGTGGCTCGATCGCCCGCAAAGTCCTTCAGCAGTTGCTGACCCGTGCGCTGGGCCAGGTCGGCGGTGAAGGTTAAAACATCAGTCCAAAAGGTGCGATCGATGGCGGTCATGGCAAGAATTAGGCAGCGGAGGGCAAGGACAGAAGACGCAGGAACGATAATTGCTCGGGGCACAGGCAGCACACAGACAGGATAGCGACCGGCGGGCGATCGTCCAATGGTCAACACTGGCCAAGGAATGCGATGGCCATTGGCGGGCGAGCTGGGCATTCGGAGGGCCAGCCATTGGAGGGCCGGGCCGGTGTGGTATTTTTCCTGAGAACCCCACCGGTTCCCAGATGCACGCCCATTGCCACGCACCCGTTGTCGATCTTGCAACCCCCTCCTATGACTGAGCCGACTATTGCGATCGTTGCTGGACTGTTGCCGGTGGGATGCGATCGGGTGGCGGCGGCCCTCGAAGAGTTGGGCTGGCGACCGGTTTCCGTGGAACCCTGGCATCAGGCCGTATTGCGGGCCCAAGGTTTCCAAGAGTCCGGTTGGGTGACGCGGCAACCGGAGCCGGTTTCGGCCCTTTGGATCGATCGCTTGGGGCAGCTTTGTCGCCGCTGGCCCACGGGCCCGGTGGTGGTGGCGGACGCTTTGGCCACCTTGTTTTTGAGTGATTGGCAAACCCAGTTCCCCACCGCTCGGTTTGTGTTGGTGTCCTGTGCCCCTTGGGTGGGCGTTTCGGCCCTGTTTCGGGCGGCGGGCGATCGGGCCCTCGAAGATCCAGAATGGGCCCTGCGGGTTTGGCAAACCTACCACGAGGCGCTGTTGGTGGCCCTTGAGCAATTGGGCAATCGCGCCATTTTGGTGGACTTGGCGGCCGGGGCGGTGGAATGGGGGCCCGAAACCCTAATTTTGCCCGACTGGGAGGCGATCGCCGATGAACGCCAAGCCCTTTTCCAGCATTTTTATCCCACGGCCACCGCCCTTTATCAGCAGCTCAACGCCCGGGCCTTGGCTCCACACCCGCAATTGCCGATCGACCCCAGCGCGCCCACCGATGCCCTCACCTGGTTGCAGGATTGGGCCTTGGCTGAACAGACCCGCGATCGCCAAGGGCAGTTTCGGCAACTGCAACAACAACTGGCCCAACTGCAACCGGCCTTGGCCCAAAGCCAATTTCAACTGGAGCAAACCCGCGCGGATCTCAGTCGCTATCAGGCCCGCGTCCTGACCGCCGAACAGGGGGCGATCGAGGGGCGATTGCAAGTGGATCAGTACCAAGCCCTGATTGGAACCTATGACAGCCGGCTGCAATGCACAGAAGACCTGCTGCAAGCGGCTAATCAAGACCTAGAAAGCCTGCGGGATCAAATCGCCGACCTCCACGAGGAATTGGAACTGGCGGAGTTGGAAGTGAAGCACGGTCGCCAGGCGATCGCCCGGGCCAACGAACTGCGGGATCACGCCAAGGCCCAAATCGCCGCCGCCCAAGATCAGTTTCGGGAGTTGCGATCGCGCCTTGAGGAAACCCGTCGCCTGTTAGACATCATTCGCAGTAGCAAGTTTTGGGCCCTGCGGAATTTTTGGATCAAGCTGAAATACAAACTGCGGCCGCCAGCGGCCGATCACTTTGATCCGGAGCTGTTTGCGCGCACGCTGGTGGCTCTGTCGCAAATTCCCCCGGAACTGGCGATCGCCCCCGATCCGGCGGCCCAACAGTCTGCGATCTATGAGGCCATTAAGCGAGAGCTGCCCAGCCTGGACTTGCGCAAGCCCCACGCTCTCCTGCGGCTGTTTGATGCGGCCTACTATCTGGAAACTCAGCCGGATGTGGCCAACTGTCTGCCCAATGCCACCTATAGCCAGGCCTTTACCCACTTTGTGGCCAACGGGGCAACGGAAGGGCGCGACCCCAGCCCCCTCTTCAAAACCCGCTACTACCTGGAAACCTACCCCCAGGTGAAAGCGCGATTGGCGGCCAAGGACTTCAACAGCGCGATCGAACATTTTCTTGAAGTGGGAATGGCGGAGGGGCTGAATCCCAATCCCAACTTTGACAGCGAATTTTATTTGCAAACCTATGGCGACGCGGCCTTGGCGGTGGAACTGGGGCAATATCGCAGTGCCTTTGAGCATTTCCTGTTGGTGGGGGTGCGCGAAGGGCGTTTAGCAGCTCCAGTGAAGGTGCAAACGGCGGACGATCGCCCGATCGGGATGTTTGCCTTCATCAGCGGCTGCGGCGGTGCGCCCTACCGCTACCGTTGCCTGCACCAGGCGGAAGCCCTGCGCTATTTGGGCTACAGCGTTGAGGTCTACGACATTGCCCAATATCCTTACCGGGAATTGTTGGATCAATACCGAGTGGTGGTGATGCACCGGCCCACCTTCCATCCCAACCTGGAGTCCGCGATCGAGGAAGGGCGAAAACAGGGCGTGCGGTTTGTGTTTGAAACCGATGATTTGGTCTTTGATCCGGATCTGCTCTATCAGTTGGAAGATGCCAACAGCGGCGAAGAAGAACTGCGGCAGGTTTACAAGGAGATGATGCACCAATACCAACGGGCGATCGCCCGGGTGGATGGGGTCAGCACCAGCACTGCCAACTTGAAACGGTCGATCGAGCAGCGATTCCCCGGCACTCCCGTGGCGCTACTGCCCAACCGAGCCAGCGCCGAAATGGAACGGCAAGCGGCCGAAACCCTGGCGGCCAGAACCGATGAGCGCGATCGCTCCGTGGTGCGCCTGGGCTATCTCAGCGGCACCAAAACCCACCAGCGGGACTTTGCGGAATGTGAAGCCGCCTTGCAGGTCATCGCCACCCGCTATCCCCAAGCGCGACTGTTGGTGGTGGGGCATTTGGAACTATCGGCGGACTTCGCGGCAACCTGGGGCGATCGACTGGAGCGGTTGCCGATTTTGCCCTGGGAAAAACTGCCGGAAGTGTATGCCCGTTTGGATATCAACTTGGCTCCCCTAGAGCGCGATCGGGAATTCACCGCCGGTAAGAGCGAGCTGAAATATTTTGAGGCGGCCCTGTTGGCCGTGCCCACGGTGGCCTCCCATTGGGGAACCTATGCGGAAGCCATTCAACCGGGAGTTACGGGGTTCCTGTGTGGTGATTCGGAAGACTGGATCGCCACCTTGGGCCAGTTGATTGAGGATCGGGATTTGCGCGATCGCCTGGGGCAAGCGGCCAACCAAGCGGCCCGCCAGCGCTACCTCACCCGCGCCGCCTTGGGAGAAACCTGGGCCGGCTGGCATCACCTGTTAGCCCGATCGATCCCGGAACCCATTGCGCTGACCGTGGCCGTGGTGGTCTCTCTCGCAGCCAGCGACAGCGTGGAGGTCGATCGAATCGCCGCCCTGGCCCGGGCCCTGGATGCCCAAGGCCATGAGGTGCGGCTCGTGGTGCAACCCTTCGGAGCCAGTAGCAGCGGCCAAGTCCATCAGGCCTGTCGTGCTTGGGAAACCCAGTTGCAAGGCAGCGGTGTGCAGGTGTTGGAAGGCCAAACGGGGCTGCCGGCCTTGGATGTGGCCCTGGCCACCGATTGGCGATCGGCCTGTGCGGTGGCCGATTGGGCCACCGTGCGGCTGCGGGTGCGTTTGGTTCAAAACTGGGAAGTGGATTGCGAAGCCCCGGGCACTCTTGAGCGCGAAACGGCCCTCGGTTCCTGTGGGTTGCCGTTGCGGCCGATCGCCCTCGGCCAGGCCCTCGCCGATCGCTGGGAAACGGCCCGGGCCCTGCGAGTGCCGCCCCTGTGGTTAGAAGGCGGATTAACGGCAGACTTTTTGCCCGCCACGCCCAATTGGGTACGCCACAGCGGCCCCGCCCGATCGATCCTTTGGTTAGACGATCGCGCCGCCGATGCCGACCAGCGATCGGCCATCATTGCCGGGTTAAGCCTCCTGACCACCCAGCAACCGGATCTCCAAATTCGCCGCTACGGTTCCCACGCGCCGGAGCCACTGCCCTTTGCTTGCGAGGAACTGGGCTGGCCCGATCAGGCCACCTTGGCCGCCGCGTTGCAAACGGCCCAACTGCACTTGGCCCCCTCCGCCGCCAACAGCGCCCTCCCCACCCTGCAAGCGATCGGCTGCGGTTGTGCGGCCCTGCTGGTGGGCGAAGATTTGCCCCTGCATCCCACCCTGTCCGCCGGGATTCACTACGGCACGGTGCTGCCCGTGGCCGAGTCGATCGCTCAAACCCTGCTGCAACTGACCACCGACGCAGTGTCGCGGGTGAACCTAGCCCAAACGGGACGAGCCACCGTGGAAACCCTCGGGATCGATCGCACGGCCAACGAACTGGAACAACTGCTGCGTCGTCTGCTGTTTTTAGAGTAGGCAATCGCTGAAATTTCGCTATCCTGGGGCCATTGGGACAATTTTGCTCAATCAGGAGTCCAAATAGGAGTCCAAAATGGTTCGTAAAATGGTGATGAGCTGCCGCATTCTCAACATGAAAGATGATCAGGCAGCCAAAGCAAGCGACCTAGCCTATTGGCGCAGTCAACCCGCCGAGGCCCGTTTGGCCGCCCTCGAAGAAATTCGCCGCGAATATCATCAATGGGCCTATGGTTTTGAACCCCGATTTCAGAGAGTTTATCGAGTGCTTAAACGCTAACCAAGTTCGCTATCTCGTTGTGGGTGGCTATGCCGTAGCATTCCATGGACACCCTCGATACACCAAAGATTTAGACATTTGGAACTATGAGCTTATTAGGTAACATCATTTGGCTGATTTTCGGTGGACTCATCAGTGGGCTGGGCTACATCATCGGCGGTCTCAGCATGTGTTTGACGATCGTGGGAATTCCCTTTGGTCTTCAACAGGTTAAGGTTGGTTTGGCAACCATGACACCCTTCGGTAAAGAAGTGGTGGCGGTGGAAAATGCCGATAGCCCTTTGCGGGTGATTTTGAATGTGATTTGGGTGTTTTTCTTTGGTTGGGCGATCGCCCTTTCACATCTGATCCATGGCGTGATTTTGGCGATCACAATCATTGGTTTGCCCTTTGCTAAACAACATTTCAAGCTGTTGGTGATGGCGCTGTTGCCCTTTGGCCGAGAACTCAAGGAAGTGGGGCGTTAATTCAGAAACACCGCGAGGCGAGGATGATGAATCCTCGGGGCATCATTCTGGGCGGGCCCTGAAGCGATATACTGCTCACGGCATAGGGCTAATCAACAGGTATGGCGATTGCGCGGTTGGCCAGTTGGCCCGGACGAGCTTGGCGGTTGTGGCAACGAGGCGGCCTGGGGGCGATCGCCCAAAAATTGCGCACCAAACTCCGGCGGCGACTGTTGGGAGAACGGGCCCAACTGGCCGCTTGGGATCAATATCGCCGGGGTCTGTCGCCCGAGAATCGACGGCGATTTGCCGATCGAGCGGCGGCCCTGGAAAATCCGCCCCAAATCTCGATCATCATGCCCGTTTACAACACGCCAGAGCGCTGGCTGACGGAAGCGATCGAGTCTGTGCGGGCCCAAATTTATCCCCATTGGGAGCTGTGCATTGCCGATGATCGATCGCCCGATCCCCAGGTGAAGGCCACGCTCGATCGACTCGCGGCCGAGGATTCCCGAATCAAAGTGACCTACCGCGATCGCAATGGGGGAATTTCCGCCGCCTCCAATTCGGCCTTGGCCTTGGCCACCAGCGATTTTGTGGTGCTGATGGATCATGATGATCAACTGCCGGAACATGCCCTGCTGCGGGTGGCGGAAACTATCTTGGCCGATGATCCAGACTTGTTTTATTCCGATGAAGTGCTGGTGACTCCCGAAGGCGAGCCGATCGAGTTTGCTTTTCGGCCGGCCTTTTCGCTGGAGTTGCTGCGATCACACCCCTACATCGTGCATTTGGTGGGGTTCCGGCAGTCTCTCTTGCAGGAAATTGGCGGGTTTCGGGAGTTTTTGACCGTTTCCCAGGACTACGACCTGATTTTGCGGGCCTGTGAGCGGGCCAAACGAATTAGCCACATTCCCGAAATTCTTTACCTGTGGCGACAACACCTGACCAGCACCGGCAATCAACGGCGATCGGATGTGTTGGAGATTTCACGGGCCGTTTTAAGCGAACATTTAGATCGATCGGGCGATCCGGGTGAAGTGCAAACGGGATTTCGGTTTAATTATTTCCGAGTGCGCTATCCCCTCCAGGGCCCCATCCGCATCGCGATCGTGATTCCGACCAAAAATTGCGGAGAGTTGGTTAAACAATGCATTGATAGCATTGCCAAAACCGTGCATCAGGTCGCCTACGAAATTGTTTTGATCGATCACGATTCCAATGATCCGAAATCCATTCGCTATTTTCGATCCCTTAAGGATCAACATCGCGTCTTAAATTATTCTGGCCCTTTTAATTTTTCAGCGATTAATAATTGGGCCGTTGCCCAGTTGCCGCCCGGGCATTTCACCCACTATCTCTTTTGCAATAACGATATTGAGGCGATCGAGGATGGGTGGTTGGAGCGAATGGCAGAATTTGCCCAAAAACCAGACATTGGCATCGTGGGCGCTAAGTTGCTTTATCCCGATCGCTGCTACATCCAACATGCGGGCGTTTGTGTGGGAATGCATGGGATGGCGGAACATTTCGGCAAATTCATGCGGGATTCCTTGCCCTCTGGAGAGGCAGAACCGGGCTATATTGGCGCTCTAATTTCCTGTCGCGAAATGTCCTCGGTCACGGCCGCTTGTTTGCTGATGCGGGCCGATACCTTCGCCAAAATTGGTGGCTATGACGAGTCTTTGGCCGTTGGGTTTGGGGATGTGGATCTGTGTTTGCGGGCCCGAGAAGTGGGTTATCGGGCGGTTTTTTGTGCCGATGCCACCTTGGTTCACCACGAATCCTACACAAGGGGCAAAACCTTTGAAGGGGATCCACACCCGGAAGATTCCGCCAAGTTTTTTAAACGCTGGAAATCGATGATTCAAGCAACCGATCCCTACTTCAATCCCAATTTGGATATTACGCGCCAAGATTGGGCCATGAAGGAGTTGGAAATTCCCGAAAAACCCCGATCACGCTGTTACGACACCCAAACCCACCAGTTCCGATCGCTCTAGTAGCATGACAGGCTTAATACATTGGGTCAAAGTCCCGGAGCCAGTCGTGGTAACAAGGGGCTTAAGCCCCTTGCTGCTTAACGATCAGGTGACGGTAGCAGCCACGTCTTTCAGCCCAACGAATTAAGGCAGCCACGCTACTAGGATAGCCATGGGGGCGATCGCCGGGAGAATTTCCCTCAATCTGATCCCGATCGGGGTAATTTTGGGCAAGGTGTACCTAGAGATCTGACCGATCTGAGAGATCTACAGAGATCTGATCAGCGAAATCTGACCAGCAAAATCTGATCAGCGAGATCTGACTCAGCCCCCTCAATTCCACTTCAAAGGGGCCAGCCCCGAAGCCCCGGTGGCCGATGAGGGTCTGAAGACAGGGTTGCAGACAGGCTCCCGATCGCGGCTGCCCCGATCGCGGCCGTCCTGTGGCATTGGTTGTTTTGTGGCATTGGGTGAACGCGGGTGAACGATCGACCCCAAATTACGGTGGTGTTTGCCATCACCGCTGACGGCAAAATCAGCGATGCGCATGGGTCGCCGGGACGCTTTGGCAGTCCGGCCGATCGCGCGCATTTGGAAAAACAAGTGGCCCAAGCCGATGCGGTGTTGATGGGAGCCGGAACCCTCCGCTCGGAAGGGTTGGCCATGCCGGTTCTGAGTCCAGAACTCATTCAGGGGCGAGTTGACCAGGGCAAACCTCCGCAACCCACCCAAATTATCTGTTCTGCCTCCGGGGCGATCGACCCTGGCTATGGCTTCTTTCGCCAGGCCGTGCCCCGATGGCTGTTGACCACGGAAGCCGGATCTCGGCAATGGCTCGATCGCTGGTCTGCCTCAGGAGATTCCGAGGATCCATCCCCCCATTCAAAAGCAGCCAATGGATTTGATCGGATCTTGCTCGGCCCGTTGGGCGATCGGGATTTTCAATGGCCCGAAATTCTCGCCCAACTGGCCCAGGAAGGAATCCAACAGCTCGCCGTCTTGGGTGGTGGGAACTTGGTCGGCTCCCTATTGTCAATGAAAGCGATCGATCACCTGTGGCTGACGGTTTGCCCCCTGTTGGTGGGTGGAGCCGCCGCCCCCACGCCCATGGATGGTGTGGGTTTGCCGCTTCACGAGGCCCAGTGGCTCAATTTGGTCAGTGCCGAAGCCCATGGCCAAGAAGTGTTCTTGCATTACCAGCGGCGCGACACCGAACCTTAGCGCCCGGTGGGTTTCTGCTTCTTGTTCTGCTGTTTGTTGCCCTTCCCCGAACCCGAGGTTTCCTATGCCTGCCTCTCGCCGTTGTCCCCGTCCCGATCGTTTATTGCAATTTCTGAGTCAATCTCGGAGCCAATCTCGGAGCCAAACAATCCATTGGCTGTTGGCCCAAACCCTGCGCCATCGCCAGGCAACCCCGCAACCAACCGCACGATCGGGCTTTACCTTGCTGGAACTGTTGGTGGTGCTGTTGATGGTGACCATTCTGATGGCCATTAGCGCGCCCGTTTGGCTGTCGATGGTAGATGGCCAACGGCTCGGAGCCGCCCAAGACGATGCGTTTCGGGCCCTGCGATCGGCCCAATCCAAAGCCAGGCAACAACGACGACCCTGGGAAGCCTGTTTTCGCACCAACCCAGAGGACAAGCGTGCCATTCAATATTCTGTGCATCCCGCCGTGGGCGCAAAATGCAGCAAAGCCGTTTGGCGGCCCCTGGGAGCCGAAGCATCGACCTATGCCGCGATCGACGGCGGGAAATCAGACTTCACTCGCGACGGTGGGAGTTATGTGGTGCAGTTTAATGGTCGCGGCTGGCTAGCTTCTTCTCAGGACGGCGCGGAATACAAAGGCAATGACGACAATGCTGGGAATCGCATTACCTTCCAAATGGCAGGCCGTCCTGATTTGACCGATCGAAGCTGTGTTTATGTGGAAACCTTGCTGGGTTCCCTGCGAGCCGGGCGCAATGATCGTTGTGACGACTAAGCAACCACTCAGCTACTCAACCACATCACGGGCATATTCTTCATTCACAGCCCGACGGGGAATGGTGCAAAAACGCTTGACCGTCAGGGCAATTGTCTTTTTAGGAACGCCGCCCTTGAGATAAATGTCATATTCCATGGCCAAGGTTTTTTCGGAAGCAATATAGGCCTTGACCATAATATATTCACTGTTAATGGCATTCACGCACTCCAAACATTGGGCGCGGGTGGCCGTTTCCGCAATGCCAAAAAGAGTCAGCAATCGCACCCGATCCTTGTTCTCGCTCAGGAACACATAGCACTTGATTTCTTCCTGAATCAGAATGTCGCCATCGTCATCGATCGAAACATCCATCAGCGCTTCATCAAAGATGGATTGCAACAGAGCTTTTGAAGCATTATCAGGTGTGACTAGCTCTTCGTTCATAATTTTGGCCTGCGATGAATGGATGTGATGATTGTTGTTGGCCGAGTGGTGGTTAAAAGTCATTCAGCAAGATCAATTCAGAAGGATTAATTGAGGACTGTGGCCAACAGGATGTTGAGTCCGTTCTTGTTTCGGCCTAATCTTAACAAGCGAAAGTGGGGACTGATGGCGTTGTGGTGGCGGGCAGATCGGCAATGCGGTTTTTAGTAGAAGGTTGGCTGTCGGCTCCCCACTCCTACACAACGGTGAATCAGTTCCAATGTTTGGCGCTGCTGGAGCGATCGGGGCTGCAACTGTTTCATCGCGAGCAACCGTTGGCTCATGGTTGGCAGCCGATCGCGGGGCAATTGGATCCGGAGCGATCGCGTCGATTGGCCCAAATTCCGGCCCCCGATGGCGACCCGGTGGATGGACTGTTGCGGATCGATTCGCCCTACCGATTGCAGCCAGACCCGATCGCCCGTCGATCGTTTGTGTTTGCCACGGCGGAATTTGGCAAGCTGCACCATGAATATTGGCAATGGATGGGGTGCGCCCAAAAAACGGGCAAATGGGCGGCGGCCGGGGGCGATCGGGGAGCCGTGGTGCTCACCCCTTCGGCCTGGTCGCGACAGGGGCTAATCCACAGCGGTGCAGCGCCCGATCGGGTCGTGGTGTTGCCCCATGGGGTCGATCCCCAGATTTATCACCCCTTGGCAGCGGCCGATCGGGCGGATCTGCGGCGGGCCTGGGGTTGGGAGGGTTGCCAAGTCCTGCTGAACGTGGGGGGCACGATTCCCCGCAAGGGTGGCGATTTGTTGATTTTGGCGTTGGGGGCAGTGATGGAGCGATCGCCCCAATTGCGCTGGGTTTTGAAGGCCAATGACGCGGTTTATGGACGCGATCGGGGGCGAGCCGCCTGGGTGAATCAGGTGCGATCGCTGTTGCCGACCGATCGGGCCCAACGGTTGCTCGATCGAACGATTTATCTCAACAAATTTTTGTCCTACCAAGACATGGCCAAGCTTTATCAAGCGGCCGATGGTTATGTGTCGCCCTACCGCGCGGAGGGGTTTAACCTGCCCGTGCTGGAAGCGATCGGCTGTGGGTTACCGGTCATTTGCACCCAAGGTGGGCCCACCGATGAATTCACCAACCCCGCCTTCACCCTCCCGATCGCCAGCCAACTGATTGAGAAACCCGTTCAATACCCGGATGGCGTTTCCGAAACCGTTTGGATGTGGGAGCCGGATTGCGATGCCCTGGTTGATTGTCTCGAAACCTGGCTCGATCGCCCCCAATGGCAAACGGCCGCCCGGGCGGCCGGCCCCGCTTGGGTGCAAAGCCGGTTCACCTGGGATCACGCCGTGGATAAACTCCTGAGCCTGGTGGCCCAGCAACCCTAGTGCGCCCGAGCCACCAAAGCCCGGTGACGCACCGTAGTGGATTGGACAGTGATCAGCTCAAAGCCCGCTTGCTCGATCGCCTCGCCCAAATCCAGCGCAAAGTACTGATCCAAAAACGGCTCCGTACTCTTGAGCAGGGTCAGGATATAGGGCGGCATTTGGGCATAAATCTGGGATTTGGGGTTCATGTCCATAATTCCCAGATAGCCGCCGGGCTTCAGCAACCGCCGGGCCTCTTGCAAAATCGCGATCGCCGCCGTCTGGGGCAGCTCATGGTATAGCAGGCAAGCCGAAACTAAGTCATAGCTCGCGGCCGGTAAGCCGGTGTTTTCCGCTGCCGCATGAATCCAGCGGGGCTGGGCCCGATCGGGATTCATCGGGGAATGGTGAGTGTTGTAGGCGGCCACCGCCAGGAAATTCGGCGACAGATCCACCCCCGTCAGTTGGGCTTGGGGATAAATTCGCTGCAAGGCAAAGGTGCTCATCCCCACGCTGCATCCCAAGTCCACAATCTCCCGAGGCTCGATCGCCACCGTGGCCTTCAGCACATCATGGTAAGCGGCCCGCAATTTTGCGTCCCCTTCCGGGGTTTTTTCGCCAAAAATGGTGGAATGCACCGAATAGGCCGCCACTTCCACCTCGCTGGCCGGCTCCCAGCCCAAATTCCCCTCAGGATAGGCGTGGAAAGGATTGAGGTAATAGTCTGGATAGGTGAGGTTGGGGTTGCTGACCTGGGCCAGCTCCGCCGACCAATCCCGACTTTGCAACTCAGCGGCCGTCTTGCGCCAGGGAATGCCCATGCTTTCGGCCCGCTCAATCATCATCTTGCGGGCGCGGCTACGAGCAAAATTAGCCAGGGGTTTGATGGACAGCAGCCCATTCACCAAACGCGAGGCGGGGCCGGGTTTCACAAAGGCAGTGGCGGTCATGGAAAGGTCAGGCAATAGTTATTTGGGTTAAAGCTTTTTTGAGTTAAAGCTTTGGGATGGAATTTTTAGGGTGAAATCTTTGGGATGGAATCTTTGGGATGGAATCTTTGGGGCTAATTGAGTTTTTGGAAGTTTTTTGAATTTCTTTGAATTTTGAAGATTGAGTTTTGAGGGTCGGATTTGGATTTTTTGGATATTGTATCAGTCCTCACGGTTGCGGTTCGATCGCCCCACCACCAGGACGACTGAATCGCACAGGGCGATCGCGCAGTTGGTCGCTTCCCAAGCCGTGAGCTATGATGCTGCCTGAATTTGCGAAAACCGCCGCCCAGGGAAGAAACCCTGAATCTTGATGCGATCGCCCAACCCAGAAACCTTGAGCATGGTGCTGAAAGTCGCGGTCTTGTCCGTGGTGCTGTCGGTGGCCATCAAGCTAACTGCCTATGGATCGATCGGCACGCCGCCAGACTGGGTGGCTTGGGTCATGATCCTGTTGCCATCGCTGATTTTGGCAGGTTGGATGTGGCAGCAGAGCAAACCCGATCGCCCGTAGATCGCCCGTAAGTCATCCGTAAATCACCCCAACATCTATAAGATCACCCCAACAACTGCCCCGTAAATCACCCCGCAAGTCGCCCAGACAGTTACACGGGAAATTGCACAGGAAATTGCACAAGAAATCGCACAGGACGCTCGGTTCATGACCCTCGGACGCTGGTTAGGCTTACTGGTTTTTATTGCGGCCCTGTATGTGCTGTGGGCTGTGCGGCAGTTGGTGCTGATGATTTTTGGGGCGATCGCCATTGCCGTTGCGATCGACCGGTTGGCCCGCGCCCTGCTCACCCTCCAGTTTCGGGGGCGCAACCTGCTCCAAGATCGAACCAAGGCAATTTTTGGGGCGATCGGGCTGTTGGTGGCTTTTTTCTTGGGGGCCATGTTGTTGGTTGTTCCCCCCTTTGCGGCTCAGTTTCGGGAGCTGACCGAGTTGGTTCCCGTGGCGCTCGATCGCCTCGATACCTGGTTCAGCAACCTTTCCCAACAACCCTTGGGCCAGTGGTTACAAACGGTTCTCCCCAACCCCGACTTCCGCAGTTTGCTCACCCAGGCCCAACCGGCCATTAATCCGCTCTTTCGGGGTGGGTTTGCCCTGTTTGCCAGCACCCTGGGCGGGTTCTTCAACCTGCTGTTGGTGACCATCTTGGCCTTGATGATGCTGTTCGATCCATTGCCCTATCGCAATGCCTTCGTGCAGCTCTTTCCCTCCTTCTATCGGCGGCGGGTGATCACGATTCTCGATCGCTGCCGTAATTCTCTCGATGCTTGGCTGCTGGGCATTTTGTTGAACATGTCGATCATCGGTGTCCTCAGCGGCACGGGGTTGGCCTTGATGGGGGTGAAGCTGGCCCTGGCCCACGGGGTTTTGGCGGGTTTGCTGACGTTCATTCCCAATGTGGGGCCGGTGTTGAGCGTGTTGCCGCCAATGTTGGTGGCGCTGTTGGATGATCCGCTCAAGTCCCTGTTGGTGCTGGGTTGGTACGTGATTGTGCAGCAGTTGGAAACCAATTTGCTCACGCCGATGGTGATGTCCAAGCAGGTGTCCCTGTTACCGGCCGTGACACTGATTGCCCAAATCTTTTTTGCGACCTTTTTTGGGTTCACGGGGCTGGTGTTGGCGTTGCCGCTGACCGTGGTGGCCCAAGTTTGGTTCCAGGCATTGTTGGTTGAGGATGTGCTGGATCATTGGGATCAGGGGCCGCGTTGGCTGCGATCGAGCCGCGAAGGAGCGATCGACCCCGACCCTGAAAAGGCGCTACCGGCGGCCGTGGCTGTGGGCGGCGATGATTCTCAGACTCCTGAGCCATCAGACTCCTGAGCGACATGATTGGCGATCGCGACCCATACAGCACCTTGGATTGTTGAGTTGAATTTTTGATCAAAACAGCCCATCATCCCCCACCGCCGCGAAACCCAGATCGCGCGATGGCAGCCACCCGGCTAAAATGGCAACAACTCACCACTTGCTCATGGTTGGGGCAAGTGCTTGCGCTACATGGCCTTTAGCGACAGTCGGCGCTACTATCAAATTTTGGAACTGGAACCTGGCGCTTCAGCCGAGGAAGTGAACCAGGCTTACAAAGACCTGGCTTTCGTTTGGCATCCTGATCGGATCCCAGACGACAATCCCCGTTTGAAAGCCAAGGCCCAAGAGAAGCTGAAGCAGCTCAATGAAGCGCGGGGCTTTTTTCGGGCCCATTTTCGGCAGCGGCCCAACAGCGGGGCCCCAACGGAACGAACCACCGCCCAACCCCACGGGCGATCGACGGCCCATCACCACAAAAATCCATACCATGCCGGTGTGCATCACCAAGGGGCTAGCCATAGTGCCAGCCACGGTGCGAATCACAGCGCAAACCACGGCGCGAACCATAACGGCTCCGCTCAAGGATTTGGGGCCAATGGGCAATCAACCCCCAAGGCGGGGGCCTATGGATCCAGTGCCAATGGTTCCGGTGGATATAGCACCTATGGATACAGCACCCAAGGCCCATCAACGGGTTCGGTTCCTGGCCAAGGCATCCATCCCGAACCGGAACCGTTCGCTTGGAAAACACCACGCCGATCGCCCTTTAATAGCCATCCCCCCGGTGACCCCACGGCGGAAACGACCGCCAATCGATCGCCCGAACCACCCCCAAGACGACCGCGCCCCCCGATCGTGCCGCCCCAATGGCAAGATCAACCGCCGCCTCGTCCCGCTGCCGATTTGAGCGGAGCCAAGATGCGCGGGGCCAACCTGCGGGAACGGGATTTTGCGAGCCGAAACCTCAGCGGGGCTGACCTCGCGGGAGCTGATTTGACGGATGCCTTTATGCACCGCGTGAACCTGAGCGGGGCCAACCTGAGCGGGGCCCGGTTGTTTCGGGCCAATCTGCTGCAAGCGAACCTGAGCGGGGCCGACCTGAGCGGCACGGACTTGATCGGGGCTGACCTGAGTGGGGCTGACCTCCGGGGAGCCAATTTGACCAATGCCAAAATGACCGTCGGTGGGCGGCTGATGGTGCGGTTAACGGGGGCCAAGCTGGATGGGGCGATCGTTCCGGCGGATCTGAGGCGATCGCCCTAGAAACGGGTCAGGATTGCCCCCAGTCCCGGAATTGCACCTAAGCTTCCCAATCCGGACAAGCACCCTCCGTCCAACCAAAGGGATACATCCCGCAGATCAGCAGCGTGCCGTTGTAGACCCGGCCATGGTAGTGACGACAGCCCACACAGGCGGCATGGCGGTCAACCGGCGGCACTTTGGGGTTGAGTTGGTCGTAAAGCGCATCGTATTGGTTCAGGGTCGGCGGGGCCAAAGCTGCCCGATCGCCCTCCGATTCCGGTTCTTCGGTGGTGAAAGGATTGGCCGGAAAACCGGTTTCCGCCCAGTCTGACCACAGGGGCGCTAACCAATCGTTCACCTCGGTGGCCCACTGTTCGATCGCCCCGTCCACCTCCTGGCACAGTCGATCGACCTCAATTCCCCACTGTTCAGCCAAATGGGTTTCCACTTGCTCCTGAAGGTCAAGGGCCGTTTGCTCCAGTTCCCGGGCCGAATCCGTCAGCCATTGATCCACCTGGGTCACGGTTGATTCCACCGACTCGGCCATGGTGATGATCACTGCATCCAACGTGGCTTCCACTTCCCGGGCGATCGGCTCCCAATCCCGGGCGATGGGAGTCAACCACTGTTCAAGATTCTTAGCCCAGTTCCCGGCCCAATCATCTTTCCAATCGTCCATTCATATCTCCGCGTTTCCGCTTGGGGCCCCATGTCACCAACTGCCGCCACCTCGGTGACGCGATCGAGGGGCCAACTTGAGGGGCTATTCCCAGCTTAAGAGCTGGATCCCGATCACTGCCAAGGGGGGCCCTCTAAATTCCTGGGGGTAATTCTTGGGGGTAATTCCTGGGGGTAATTCCTGGGGGCAATTCCGAGAGACGATCGGTTATCTCCTCAAAGCGGGACAGGATCCCGATCGCCCCGCCACGGGTGTTTGCGCCTATGATGCCTACTATGATGTGCGTTGCACTTTTGCGCTGCTGCCTTTGAAGGCGCGATTTTTTTCCGGTACTTGCCCATGGATACTTCAATCAACCTGCTGGCCAACACCATCCTGCAATTCGTCAATATCTATACGCTGGTGATCTTCATTCGGATTCTGCTGAGTTGGTTTCCGAATATCGATTGGTTCTCCCAGCCCTTTGCCACGGTGGGGCAGTTAACCGATCCTTACCTGAACCTGTTTCGATCGATCATCCCCCCCCTGGGTGGCTTAGATTTTTCGCCCATGCTGGCCATTTTGGCGCTGCAATTGCTGTCCCAATTAGTCAGCAGCGCTGTGATGGCCTTGTAGCCAAAGGGCCCGGTCACCAATGGCTCAAAGCTGGCCCGGAGACGAGGGGCGATCGGGCTGGTGTTGTTGCTGGCGATAGAGACCATAGCCAATGGCGAAGGGTTTCAGCAGCCCATACAAACCAGCCAACACGCCCCAAATCAACCCAATCACCAGGGCCGGACGATGGGCCGCCAAGTCATTGGCCATCCGCTCCAGCAGGGTATGGGGCTGGGTGAACAAGTCCCAACTGTTGAAGCGCCAAAACCGACCCACAAACACCCCCACCGCCGACAGGCCATGGAGCAACTGTTCCATGAGCGGAATCCAGCGGCTGCGCCCGATCGCCCGGAGCCATCCATCCAGCCACACCAGCGACCAAACATAGGCCCCAAAGCCCACGGCCACAAACAGAACGTATTGCGGAATCACGATCATCACCGTGGCCCAAAGGGACGTGTAGCGATAGCGAATGTCATTGACCAGATGAATCAAATCGGTCAAGACATAGGGCGCATTGGGTAAAAACAAAATGAACACGATCGCCAGCCCCCACCATAGGGGCGATCGGGGCGATCGAGCGGGGCGGTGTCGAAAAAGCCAAGCGGCAATTCCCAAAGGGACAATGGCCAAAAATAAATTCCAAGCCATCCAATAGCTGTTATCGGCCCAGAGTGCGATCGTAATCCGCAGCCACTGCGCCAATGTTTTGAGAAGGGGTTCCATAGCCGATCGCCTTGATCAGAAACGTGTGAGATCAGAAGCGTTTAAAAACGGATCAGATTGAGTCAGGCAGATTGCATCAGGCAGATTCAACCGGGCAAATTTAACCAGATAGATTCAACCAGATAGATTCAACCAGGCAAGCTAAACCGGGCAAATTCAATCGAGCAAAACCCGACCCAAATCCTCTCGGGAAGACCAATCAAGAAGACTGAATCAGGGTTTGTAATCGATCGGCCGCCGGTTGGTCTCCCAAGGCCAAGTAAAGATCTCGGGCCTGTTTCAGATGCTCGATCGCCTCAGCAGAACGGTGTTGAGATCGACGTAGACGGGCAAGCACCAGGTGTGGCTCCGGGTCGTGAGGATTATGGGCGATCGCCTGCTCCAGTTCCTTCATTGCCTCGTCCCACTGTTCCTGTTGGATCAGCACCCCAGCCCAGGCCACCCGATAGGCCGCCTGATCCGGGTCAAGCCCCCTTGCTTGCCAAGTCTGTTCAATCGCCTTAGCCGCTTCGCCACGGCCTTGATAGGCGTAAAGATCTCTCGCCGCGATCGCCGCTTGCAGGGCCTGGGCCTGTGCGCCGTGGGCCTCCAGGGCCTTCGCCAGAGCCAAATGGGCATCGGGATCGCTGGGATGTTGCCGAATCGCCGCCTCCAGCAGGGGAGCCGCTTCCGCCGGTTGGTCACTGTCCAGCAGCGCAATGCCCGCCATCAGAGGCGATTCCGTCAAAGATGAAGCATTAAACGCGCTGCTGCCGCCGGTTTGAACCGTTTCCGCGATCGCCCGTACTTGCTCCAACTTGCCCAGGGCCCAACTCGCAGTCTGTTGCACCTGTTGATCCGGGTCGCGGGCCGCCATGCCCATCATTTGGCTGAGGCGAGTCACTTGTTCATAAACCTGCGTTAAATCCCGAATCGCATTGGTGCGCACTTCCGGATTCGGATCCCGCAGGGCCAGGGCCATCGCCTCCAGGGTGGGTTCCAACACCCGCGACCCGATCGAGGTTAAAGCCGCGATCGACAGGCTTCGTTGCTTGGAATCCCCATTCAGCAACACATCCATCAGGGGACGCAGGGCCCGAGAGTCGCCCCGTTGTCCCAATTCCCAAATAGCCTTGCGGCGATCGGCCGCGTTGTCGCTGCGGAGATTTTGAATTGCCCGCTCAATCAGGCTCGGTTGCACTACCCGAGTAGGCGCAAGGGCCGTTGGGCTGGGCAAAGGAGCCGTCGGGTTGGGTGCGGCATTGGGTGTGGCATTGGGTGCGGCTTTCGGCGCAGCCGCATTAGCCGCCGGATTGGGCAAGGGCGCAGGCGTGGCCGGTTCAGGCGCTTTGGATTCCGCAGGAGCCGGAGCCGCCGCCTCTGAAGGGTCGGCAGAGAGTTCGGAATCGGCTGCCGGGGTTAGTTTTTGCCAGGGAAACAACCGGCGACGGGGTTTTGACTCTGGTTTGGATTCCGACTTGGATCCTGGCTTGGAGTCGATCGGGGCGGCCGTTTCCAGCGCCATGGCATTTTGACCATTGTGGGCTGCCGCACTGTGGGCATCGAGGGTGGGGCCCACATCCCGGGGCCGGGTCGATCGCGCCGCCGAAGCCAACGGAGCGCCCCAAGGGTCGATCGCCTCCAAGCCCTCTACGGCATCTGGATCCGCCAAAGGATCAAAATCCGCCTCTGACTCCGCATCCGCTTCATCCCAACCAAAATGCTCATTATTCCGAACTTGGCGAACAAACCAAACCAAGCCCCCCAACAAACCAAGCCCCCCAATTCCCGCCGCCCCCAACAACACAATTCGGCGCTGGAAGGCCCGTTGATCGTTTTTGGGTTTTTTGGGCTTTTTATTCTGTTGGTTTTGATTATTATTCTGATTATTGTTTTGAGTATTGCCTGAATTGCCTGAATTATTAGGCTGATTATTTTGATTATTCTGGCTATTGGAATTATTACTATCAGAATTATTATTTGAACCGTTGTTGGAATTGCCTTGATTGCCCGAATTGTTTTGCCCAGAATCTTGCCCAGAATCTTGCCCAGCATTCGCCGGTTGAGATTCATTGGGAGCCGCCTGGGCAACGGGCATCGATGCGGAGGATGGCGAAGACTGGCTAGAGCTGCGGTTGGGGCCGCTGATGGCCGGTTGAACTTGGAGCAAGGCTTGGGCCACCGTTTCCGTGGCCGCCAGTCCACCGCCGGGAGTGGCCAAACTGCCCAACATCACGATCGCCATGGCCCGGGCTGCGCGATCGCGGGTGCGGGATTTGGCTCCTGTCCAACTAGCTCGCTTCATAAACAACCGATCGAAAGGGGGCGCGAAATTTGCAGAAAACTTGCGGAAAACGCCTGGAACAGACGCTTGCAAGAGCCTAAAGGCTAAGGCTCCTATTCATCATTCCCTGAGATGCCACAAGCAAGACAATCGTAGGCCAGGAGTTTCAGATTCTTTGCTGATTTCCTGAATGCACCCATCCAAACAGGTTTGCATCTTCTAGACCCATGGGAGCGGAGCCGTTTACCGATCCGTTGGCTGACGTTGGCTCGCGGCCGCGATCGATACGTCTAGCAATACATCTCCTGTCGAGACTTCCGTTGATATCTCCATTGTGGCATTGGTGCTTGTGGCATTGGTGCTCGCTCTCCATCCCCCTAGGGTCGCGGTGTGCCGGTGGGGCTGGGATTGCTTTGGGCGGGCGCTGCATTAGGTTTACGTGGCTCCGTGGGCGACATCAGTTGAATTGAGTCAAAAAAAGCCTGCACCTGGGGAACCTTGAGTTTGCCGTCTTCGGCCGCCACAATGGCCCGATACCAAATTCCGTTGGCATAGAAAATTCGCACCCGGGCCGCGAAACCGCCCGATCGCGACAATTCCAGATCGCGCCCCTGAAAACCACTTTGTTGCAAGGGTTTTTCGGAAACCACCTTGGCGGAAATGCCCTTGGCGATGCTGTCGCGACTGGCATCCAGAGCCTTGGCCACATCCACCCCCGTGCCCGCCGGAACCGGAAAGCGATTGTGAGCAAACAGATAAAACCGCTTGGCCGGTCGGTCTTGGTAACGGAGCATAATCACTTCCGCCGGGCCCACTTCGGTGGGGACGCGGCTGGTTTCTTCCTGGGGCTTGGCGGGAAACGCCACGGAAAAGCCGGCCTGGGGTGATTGGTAGCGTGGCCAGGTTTTCAGTAATCCGGCGATCGTGTTGGGGGTGGCGGAAGGGCTGGGCAACAGGGCCGCTGGGGCCATATCCGGCAGTGTGATGCCTCCCGGTTGGGCGGCGGGCTGGGAGGTGGTGACTTGGTTGGTGCAGCCGATCGAGAGGCTACCCAGACCCAAACTGAGCAGGATCGGCCCGATCGGGCGAAACCAGTGAACGGACAACGGAAGAATGCGATCGAGCATGGAACGCCGACAGTGAAACAGCAAAAAGGCTTGGGCCCGAAACGCCCTCCATTATGCGTTGCTGATTGCCCTGCTGCTAATTGGATCGGTTTAGATCGGCTTAGATCGGTCTGATCGCCAACGAATTAGGGACTGCAAGGCTTCGTGATCACCGAATAAGCTCGATCGCCCTGGATTGGCTGGCTCTGGATTGGCCGGCTCTGGATTGGCTGGCCCATTTCGCCCATCCCGCAGCAGCACCACAAAGGAACCGGCCCCCAATCCTTCCTGGGGAAACATTCGATAGCAGGGAAAAGCCCCGTGGGTCGATCGCCAAGGCTCTAGGGCCGGAACGGGTTGCGGTTCCAGGCGGGGAAAGCGATCGAGCAGCCATTGGGTGGCCCCTTCGTTTTCCTCGATCGCGTAGGTGCAGGTCATGTAAGCCAACCAACCACCAGGAGCCACCAGGGCCGCCGCGTTGGCCAAAATCCGTTTTTGGCGATTGGCATTTTTCCCGATCGTCAGGGGATGGAAACAGCCGGGATTTTTCTCCCCCTTCGCCAGCAGGGATTGGCCCGAGCAGGGCGCATCCACAATCACCAAATCCGCCCAACTGGGAATCGCCTGGGCCAAGGTTTCCGGGTCGGCACAAGTGGCGATCGCCGGGTCAAGGCCACAGCGCTTCAGGTTGCTGACCAACATACCGATCCGTTTACCGATCGCCTCATTAGCCACCAGCAGCGACGGTTGCAGCGCCCGCCAAGCAAAAACACTCTTGCCCCCCGGCGCGGCACACAGATCCACCAGCCGATCGACCCGATCGGGAATCGCCAGCAAGGCCGAAGCCGCAAACACCGAGGAAAAATCCAGACAATAGAACGCCCCCGCCTCATGCAGGGGATGCTTGCCGGGTCGCCGATTGGCCGGTTGGTCGGCGGTCAAATCGAGCCGATCGACCCAGGCCGGCTGCATCGCCAAGGGAGGCAGGGCCGCGAAGGGAAACGGATCGGGGCGATCGGCCAGCCACAACAAACAGGGCGCAAACCGCTGGGCTTGGCCGAGGTTCTGGACAAAGGCCGCGCGATCGGCCGCTTCCCCAAACAGGCGATCGGCTAGCTTCAGCAACAGGCGCGACGGCTCCGTTGCGATCGCCTCCGATGCCGCTGGTTTAGCCGATCGCTTCTTCGATTTGCCCATTCCCCATCTATCCCCACCGAGACGGAGACAAGGGGCTTAAGCCCCTTGCTCCCAGGATTGCCACAAGCAGTGCCGCGCTAAATGAGTCCCTAATTAGGCCCTAAACCGCCGCGCGATTCAGATCCAACACCGCTTGCAGGCGATCGAGCACCAGTTGCCGATCCAAATAGGACAGCAGCGGCCCCGCCTTCGGGCCCCGTTCCTTGTTCAAAAACGCCAGATAAATCGCCGAAAAGGCCACCGGCATTTTCAAATCCAGCTCCCGCGTGGTGGCAAACAGCGCCGTTTGCAGGGATTCGCCGTCCCAGCTTTCCACCGTTGCCAGCGTTTTCAGCAAAGCTTCCACATAGCCGATTTGTTCCGGCGAAAGTTGATTCGCCCGCTCCGGAATCGTATCCAGATAAAGCACCAACTTTTCTTCTTCATCGGCGTAGTCATTCAGCCACTTTTGGGCGGCCGAAATCCGTTCGCGAGCAATTTGCCAATCGTAATCGCTCAAAGGTTCAGCCGATCGCGCTGCCACTTCCTTTTCCACATCCAAATGGGGCACTTGCAGCAGGGAAATTGCTGTGCTCAATTCAAAGGGTTGGTAGGGCTGAATTTCCCCATCCAACTGGGCATAAAACAGCGCCATCCAGTCTTCATTCAGTTCCGGCGGGTTGCCCCCACTGGCGATCGTTTCCCGGCGATATTTGTCGATCAAGTTGTCGTAATCGCGGAACACGCGCGTAATGCTTTCGTAGTTGGGCGCAAAATTAATGGCTGTGCGGGGTGGTGTGCGCAACATCAAAAAGCGCAGCAACTGCGGCGGCAATAGATCAGCAATTTCGCGGGCGCTGGAGCCGATCCCCTTGGAAGAACTCATTTTCGTGCCATTGACCAAAATGAATTCGTAGGGCGAGTGGAAGGGCGGTTGTTGACCCAAAACCTTGCGGGAAATGGCGTTGGCCACGTCGCGGGAGCCGCCCTTTTGGGAGTGGTCTTTACCGGCTAGCTCGATCGTCACGCCCAGCAATTCCCACTTGGCCACCCACTCGACTTTCCAGGGCAGTTTGCCGTTGCCATCGAAGGGCGAAACCCAACCGGAATGGCCACAGCCTTGGGTGTAGTCCGTGGCGTTGGGATCGCAGGTGTAGAACACCTTGCCATCTTGATAGTCGGTGACTTGGGTAGTGGCGATTTTGCCACAATGTTCGCAAATCACCTGGAAGGGATACCAGTTGCTGGGGCGATCAGCCTTGCTAACTTCTTTATAGGCTTCGCGCACCAAATGGGCGTTTTTCAAGAAGCGATCGATCGCGGGATTCAACTTGCCCGATCGATACAAATCCCGCAGGTAATAAATCTCGGGCCGCACACCCAAATACTCAAACACATCCAGAAATTCGCCCATGAAATACTTGGCGTAATCACTGGCGCGATCGCCCGGCGCGGTGTCATCGGGCGAGGGCACATTGCAGAGGGGCCAGCCCAAATAGCGCTCAAACTTTTCCCGATCCAAATAGCGCGGCACGGTGTCCAGCGCGTCGTAATCATCCACGCCGTAGATGAATTTCACGGGCTTGCCGGCCTGTTTCAGAGCGCGATAGATCGTGTCGTGAATCACGACTCCCCGCAAGGAGCCAACGTGAACACGCCCCGATGGCGTTTTGGAATCGTTAACGATCTGTGGACCCTGTGCGTCGGCGGCGATTTTATCTGCCCAGAAACTCATGGCGGTGGGGCGGTGATGACGAGGTAATGGTTACAGAAAAAGATGGGTGCAGAATGCCAAGGTTGCAAAATGCCTATTCATTTTAGGGACTTGGGGCCTTTTACGCGCGATCGCTCCGAAAGGATGCTGAAAAAGCTTTATCTAGAAATTGATCAGGTTGAACCAGTTAACCCCGCCCCTTCAACACCCCCAGTCCAAACCAGCCGATCGGCCATTGGCATAATGAGACCAATCGCAATCTTGAGGAAAAACCGATGGTTGCTCAAATTCCCCCCAGTGAGCCGGGAAAAGTCCAGCCCAAGCCGATCGAATATCCCGACAGTGACGGCCAGCCGATGGCAGACAACACAAAGCAATTTCACTGGATCCAAACTATTCAAAGCAACCTCGCCACCATTTTCAGTGACGATCCGCAGGTGTTTGTGGCCGGTGATTTGCTTTGGTATCCCCTGGAAGGCAGCAACACCATTCGCCAAGCGCCCGATGTGATGGTTGTTTTTGGGGTTCCCAAGGGCGATCGGGGTTCCTATATGCAGTGGCGCGAACACAACATCGCCCCTCAAGTGGTGTTTGAAATTTGGTCGCCGGGCAATCGCTTTGGGGAAATGCTGAAAAAGCAGATGTTCTATAACCGCTATGGCGTTGAGGAATATTACATCTATGACCCCGATCGCAATGAATTGAACATTTTGACGCGGGGAGACAGGGGCGATCTGGAACCTGTTGAGAATCCCCAAAACTGGGTCAGTCCTCGGCTGGGCATTCGCTGCCAACTAGATGAAGAAACTCTCACCCTGTTTGGGCCCGATGGCCGGCCCTTTTCCACCTTGCTGGAAGAGCGGCAACGGGCCGATCGGGAACGGGAGCGGGCCGATCGGCTGGCGGCCCGGTTGCGGGAACTGGGCTTGGATCCTGACGCGATCGCTCCCTAGGGCCTTGAGCGATCAGCCCGAGTAACCACCATCAGCGATCGCAGCCATCGGGATTGTGGCCAATATCACCCCTACAGCATCACCCCTACAACAGCCCAGACACCTCGTAGAGCTGGCGCGTGCGGGACAAAATCTTATCGCCATAGTTCATATCCGCCTCCCAACGCCCACTCAGCAGCGCCACCGTGGGAGCCACGCCGCGCGGCACAAAGCTAAACCGAGGATCCACCACCGCATTCGCCAAGGGTTCCGTGCTGGCGTAGGCCTTGAGGTGTTGGATGTGGGCCCGCACCCCCAGCCGCGCACTGGCAAAGGAAGCCCCCTCGGGATTGCCCCCCAAGGCCCCCAGCCCCCCAAAGTTGTTTTGGCTGGATTTGGTGGGGCCCGGAAATTGCAGAAAGTCCGTTTCCACACACATTTGGGCAAAGGCTAGATCAAAATTGACCCCCTCGGCGATCGCCTCTTCGCGGTAAAGGCGCGGTAAATCGGGAAACTGGCTACCCGCATTGGGGTTAAAGGCCCTCAGAAAGGTCAGCATTTGGGCATCAACGGTGCTGCCCAGTCCCATAATTTGCCCCTTCAGGGTGTTGGAAACCAAGAGGTTGGTGCGGAGGGTGACGGCGCGAGTTTGGCTGTTCCAACCCACAGAGATGTTGTATTGCCGCAGGTCGATCGCCTTGAAGTAAACGATGTTTTGGTAGCGTACCCGGACGATTTGCGGGTTGGTGGCCACTTTGATTCCCAGGCGATCGGCCAGGTCGATCGGGATGTAGGAATTGCCATTGATCAGCACACCCCGCTCGGGATAGCGCTGATTATTCACCTCGATTTGAATGCTGCTGTAGGGCTGGGCGGGGAATTCCAGCAAAATTTGTTGCAGGCCATCGCTGAGGCCGGTGGCAATGCCCCAACCTTGATTTTTGAGAATCGTGCGATCGGTCTCGTTGGTTAAAAAGCCCACTTCCACCAACAGCGAAGGAACCGTGAGTTGACGACAAAACAGCCGATTCCCCAACCCCGTGGCCGTGTCGGGCAATGCCCCCCGCGAAAGGAGTTGGGGAACCCGCGCCAGGGTCGATCGCAACAGAATTTCTGCCTGGGTTTGGCGCACCTGATTATTCGCAATGAAATAGACCGTCGTGCCTCGGGTGGCGGGGTTGCTGGAACCATCCAGGTGAATTTCCAAGGCCACATCTCCGGTGCGTCCTCGGGCATTGATCCAAGCGATCGTCTGTTGCAGGCTCAAGTCATCGGGAACCGTCAGCACTTCAATGCCCCGCCGTTGCAGGGTTTGGGCCGTGGCTTCCCGCAGCCAAATCATTTCCCGGGCTTCGGTGGTTCCTGCCGCCATAATGCCAGGATCCAAAACCCCGTTTTCATAGCCCCCATGGCCCGCTGAAAGGAGAACCCGCCCCATGAATTACTCTCGATCGAACTTCGACCAATGCTAGATCACCCGATTCCAAAAAATCACTAGGATGCGGTGCTGTTCAGAATCATCCCGAGGGCGATCGCGCGGCTGATTCGCGCAAGAGGTCTATGGGGTGACCGACTTGGGATTTGGGTTGCGATTTGAGTTGCGATTTGAGTTGGAATTTGGGATTGTCCACCCCGTGCTCGAAATTTGCCGTTTTGGAGCCGCAAGCAACGGAGCCGGCGGCCGTCCGGTACACTGCATAGAGCCGTTGTCGGGTCGATCGCCCGGTTTGCTGATCATGGTTGAAGCTGCTGCATTTTCTGAGCACCCACATCCTGAAGAATCAGAGAATTTAGAGAATTTAGAAAGTTTAGAGAATTTAGAAAGTTTAGAAACCCTTGCAGAAGAAAACCTGGAAGCCTTAGAAGATTTGCCAGAGCCGGAGGAATTACCCGATCGGCCGGTGGCCCACGGCGATGACTTGCCCGATGATTTGGTGTCGGCCTTGGCGATGCCCTTGCGGGGAGCCAAATTGCCCTCCACATCCGCAACCACCCAGCAGCCGGCCGAACAGCCTTCAACTGCGCATGACCCGGCTGAATCGCCCACCGAAACCGGCTCGGAAACCGGCAGCGAAGTTCCTGTGGCCGAGTTGCCGCCCCTGTCGCCAGAAGCGGCCAAGCTGGCGCGAGAATTGCTGACGGGAGCCGATCGCCCCGTGGCGGATCTGACTGGGGAACGGGGGCCCCAAGTGCGCCTTTGGATTCCGGGCTGGGCTGAATTGACTGGATCTACTGGATCTATTGGATCTCTCGAATCTGCGGAGACAGAACCCGCGACGGGTCGGGAATCGCCGCCAGAATCCCCAGCCGAATCCCAGCCAGAAGCGGCGGCTCCTGAGGCGATCGAACCTATCCCGGCTGCCGAGATCAATTCTTCTGCCCAAACGCTCTCCGAGGCCAAACCCTCCGAGATTAAAACCAGCAACACCAAAGACAGCCAAGAAAGCAAAGAAAGCGCCGATCGAACCCAACCGGTGCGCCTGGTGCTGCCGCCGGACTTTGTGGCCGAACAGCCCGATCGGGGCTTGGCCTGGACCGATTTGTGGCAGCAATTGATGCATCGGCTGTATGGGGGGGAGCGGGGCTGGACACCCGACGGGCCCGTCACGCTGCAAGCGATCGATCGCACCTTGGAAGCCAGGCAACTGAAGGCGATCGCCGATGCCCTTCAGGAGGTGCAATTGCGGCTGACCCGGGTGGAAACCAACCATCCCGCCACCGCAGCCCTGGCGATCGAAATGGGCTATGCCCTTCAGTTCACACCGCCCGAACCCACCCAGGAACCGATCGCGGCCGATCCTGACCTCGACCTTGCGCCCGATTGTTTGTATTTGGACAAAACCTTGCGATCGGGGGTGGAAATTCGTTATCCGGGCACGGTGGTGATTCGCGGCGATGCCAACCCCGGCAGCGCGATCGTGGCCGGGGGCGACATTCTCGTTTGGGGGCGGCTCTGTGGCGTGGCCCACGCGGGCATTAATGGCAACGAAAGCGCCATCATCATGGCCCTGAACCTGGCGACCAATCAGGTGCGCATTGCCAGCCGCACGGCCCGGGTTCCCGAGTCCAAGCTCGATGTGCCCTGTCCGGAAGTGGCTTACATTTCCGGAAAAGGGATCCGAATCTCACCGGCCGCCGACTTTGCCAAAAATGAAGTGCGATCGCGCCTGGGGGAACCACCCGCCTAAACGCTTGCCTCCACCCCCCGACAGATAGTCAAATCGCCCTTTGATCGCCATGCTAAATTGAGGTGTCTTTTCGGGTTCCGCCCGATCGCACCGCCCTTGGCCGTTCTGAATCCACCCTTCTCGATCGACCCTTCAGCCGTTGTCAACTATCAGGCAATCCCATGAGCCGCATCATCGTAATCACCTCCGGCAAAGGTGGCGTAGGCAAAACCACCTGCACCGCCAACTTGGGCATGGCCCTGGCGCAACTGGGGCGAAAAGTGGCGCTAGTGGATGCCGACTTTGGCCTGCGTAACCTAGACCTGTTGTTGGGTCTGGAAAATCGCGTGGTCTACACCGCCGTGGAATACCTGGCCGGTGAGTGCCGCCTGGAGCAGGCCCTCGTGCGCGACAAACGACAGCCCCGATTGGTGCTGATGCCCGCCGCCCAAAACCGCACCAAAGAATCGGTCACCCCCGACCAAATGAAAGCGTTGGTTTTGACCCTGGCCAAAAGTTTTGACTATGTGTTGGTGGACTGTCCAGCGGGCATTGAAATGGGCTTTCGCAACGCGATCGCCGCCGCCCGCGAAGCCATCATCGTCACCACTCCCGAAATTGCCGCCGTGCGCGATGCCGATCGGGTGGTGGGTCTGCTGGAGGCCGAGGGCATCAAAAACGTTCGGTTGGTGGTGAACCGGCTGCGGCCGCAAATGGTGCAAGCCAACGACATGATGTCCGTGGACGATGTGCGCGAAATTTTAGCGATTCCGTTGGTGGGAATTTTGCCCGACGATGAACGGGTGATCACCTCCACCAACCGAGGGGAACCGCTGGTGCTGTCGGAGCAAGTCTCCGTGCCCAAGATGGCGTTTAGTAACATTGCCCGCCGTCTGGAGGGTCAAAACGTGGAATTTTTAGATCTCACCGCCAGCCACGATTCCTTGCTGAAGCGGCTGAAGCGCTGGCTGAAGGGTAGCCCTCGCGGTTAGCCTGGATGGGCGAGCCGCTCCCGATCGGCCGCTGGAAGCTTCCCTGACCGCTGGCTCAACCTTGGCCAAGCTGGTCTCATCCCTTGGGTGGTGTGTCTTGACTGCAAGGGCTGTTGCGATCGCCCGGGGCCCATGACCGGCACAAAACCAAGCAACCGGGCGGTTTTGGCTCCGTTGGCAACCAGCCCTCAACCCACAACTCGTTTTTTCCCTCAGATCGCCCTTCGATCCAGCGCGCTGCGTTATCTGCGTCATGTTAAGCGAACTTCTCGATAAACTTTTTGCCCGCGATCCCGACAGCCGCAGCGTGGTGAAACAGCGGTTGCAATTGCTGTTAGCCCATGACCGAACTGATCTTTCGCCGCAGTCGCTCGATCGAATGCGCCAAGAGATTTTGGATGTGATTTCTCGCTATGTAGAAATTGATAGCGAGGGATTGCAATTCATGCTGGAAAACGACCTTCGCACCACGGCGTTGATTGCCAATGTGCCCATTCGGCGGGTGCGCCCGGACAATGAACCCTCGGAGGAAGCGGCCGCAGCCATGGAAACCCCGATCGAGAGTGTGATCCCGGAAGCCCCTTCCGAAACGGACGAAATCATCGATTTGGAATCCTTGCCCCTTGATGGGCCCACGGAAATTACCCCCTAGCAAGGTGAATCAGCCAGTGTTGGGTAATGGCGATGCGGCAGACCCCCTGAAACCGCAGGAAGGCAGTCAGTTCCAATCGGGGGAGCCATTGGACAAGGGGGAGACAACGACCTTGGCAACGGTGCGATCGCGCTGGGTGCAGCGGCTGCGGCACGATCGCGCGATCGCCGTGATTCGATCGCACAACTGGCTTCAGGGGCTGGCCATGGCCCAGGCGGCCGCCGAAGGGGGCCTGCGACTCATTGAAATTACTTGGAACAGTGTTCGGCCGGCGGAATTGGTGGCCGAACTGCGCGATCGCTTGCCCCACTGTCAAATTGGGGCCGGCACGCTGCTGGATGCGGCCATGGTGCGGGAAGCGGTGGCGGCGGGGGCCCAATTTGGTTTTGCGCCCTTTGGCGACTCGGGGGCGATCGCGGCGGCGGTGGCGGCCGGCATTCCGATCGTGCCGGGAGCCTTGACCCCCACGGAAATTGCCCAGGCTTGGCGGGCCGGAGCCAGCAGCGTTAAGGTGTTTCCCATTTCGGCGGTCGGCGGAGCAGCCTACGTGCGATCACTCGTGCCCGTGTTGCCCATGCCGCTGATTCCCACCGGGGGGGTCACTTTGGCCAATGCGGCGGAATTTTTGGCGGCCGGGGCGATCGCGATCGGCCTGTCGGGGGAACTGTTTCCAGCGGAAGCCGTGGCCGCTGGTCGTTGGGATCAAGTGCGCGATCGGGCCCGTCGCTTGGCTGAACAGGTGGCCCCCCACTGTCTTCCAGAGACGACCCCGCCGCTCGAAGATCTCCGCCCCTAGACCAACCGCCCGGCGACAGTCTGGCCAATTAACCGGATACAGCAGAAAATCAACTGGGAAACCGATTATCTTTCAAGCACTTCGTGGCCCCAATCATTGGCCCCACGAAAATTGCCCGGTTAAAATGCGAAACAATCTGCCTGCTCGATCGCTGTGCTGCGGACTTGGCAGATTTTTTGCAGACTTGGCAGATTTTGCAAATTTTTTTTAGGAACCTCCATGACAGGGCTGCTGGCAAAACTCGATGACACCCGCGATCGAGTGGTCGATCGTACCCGAGAACTCAGACAACGGCCGCCCCAGTGGTTACGTCGGCCCAAGTTTTTGATTGCGGGGGCACTGGTGACCTTTGCCGCCTCCTGGGCCGGGGCCCAATCCAGTGCCGCTCACTACTACTTCGATCAGTGGGAGCGGGCACAACTGACCAAAACCCTGGCCGTTTTGAACCAGCCCACGCCCGACCAACAACCCCGCTGGGCTGCCATCACCGATCAACGCTGGAGCTTTTTGGAGCGATCGACCCGGGCCATGGCCCAAGCCGCCAGCACCGGCCTGGTGAATTTCAAAGAGCTGCCCTTTAATCCCAAGGCATCGATGGCGATTCTGAAGCGGCTGGATAATGTTCGTTGGCTCCAAGTCGATATCGGCAACCAACGCTTAACCGCCTGGGAAGGAAATCGCCAAGTCCGCACGGATGCGGTTTCCACCGGCAAAGCCCGCACACCCACCCTGCCCGGCACTTGGACGATTTACACCAAGCTGCGATCAACCCGGATGCGTGGCCCCGGCTATGACGTGCCCAATGTGCCCTACACGATGTATTACGACGGGGGCTATGGCATCCATGGAGCCTACTGGCACAACAACTTCGGCACACCCATGAGCCACGGTTGCACCAATCTCCCGGTATCCACCTCCCGCTGGTATTTCAACTGGGCAGAGGTGGGCACGCCCGTGGTGGCCCATCGCTAGGGCCGATCGGGGCTGGTTGGCTCTGGATCCCGTACCCACAGGGCCAGGCCGCCACTGCGCCCCCGAGCCGCCAGCCCCGATTCACCGGCCCAGCAGAACGCAAAAAAGGGCAAATAGCCGATCGCCCGGCGGTTAAATGGCTCCTGGGTTAGGGCCTTTGTGGCCGGCCGCTCGCCCCGAACCGGGCCGCGATAAACCACCCGATCGCCAATCCCGATCGCCAGTTCCAAAAAATCAAAAGCCAGCAAATTCCGCTGGCCCACCCACCGGGCCGGGCCAGAAAACTCCATAAAAATCGGCCCCACCTGCACTCGGTTCTTGATTCGGGCGATCGCCCCCGTGGCTTCGTTGGCCAAAAAGGTCAGATAGGCCGGGGCAAAAGCCGGAAAATAAAACCCCCGATCGCGCTGGGCCGACTTTTTGGGCGACACCACCCCCAAACGCCAGCGACCCACCAGCGACCCTTCCGAGAGCTGCACCCGATCGCGGCGGGTTTGGGTTTCCACGGTTTTCATCGCGGTCACCACGGCAGCGGGTCGCGGACGCTCAGGCTCGGTCTGGGGATTTTGGATCGATCGCGCCGTCTGTTCCAGCAGTTGCGCAGCGGCCGGTTGCATTGCGATTTCGGTTGCCATGATGGTGCCAATCAACGGATGGAGCGTTTGGGAAGCCGGAAACCTCAATGGCTCCAATATTTGGCTTCAACGATGGCTGCAACCCATGAAGATCACTCAATGGGTCACAGTCGATAGCCATAGTCAATAATAGTTCTGCCCTATCGTTCTGCGCTTCGGGATTCCAACGGCTCCCGGCCACCCCTCCTCGATCGGCTATTCCTTCTCGATCCGCCATGCATATCTCGCCATGAATATTTTGATTAGCAACGATGACGGGATTTTTGCCCTGGGCATTCGCGCCCTTGCCAATGCCTGCGCTGAAGCGGGTCACCAAGTGACGATCGTTTGTCCCGATCGGGAGCGTTCCGCCACAGGGCACGGCCTGACGCTTCAGGATCCAATTCGCACGGAACTGGTTCCTAACCTGTTTCACCCCAGCGTCACCGCTTGGGCCTGTTCTGGAACGCCCGCCGATTGCGTCAAGCTGGCCCTGGGGGCCCTGCTCGATCGCAAGCCCGATGTGGTGCTGTCGGGCATTAACCACGGCCCCAACCTGGGAACCGATGTGCTCTACTCGGGAACTGTTTCGGCGGCCATGGAAGGCCTGCTGGAGGATATTCCCAGCTTTGCCTTCAGCCTGGCCAAGTTTGGTCATCTTGACTTCAGCGCCGCCGCCGAGTTTGCCGTGCAAGCGGTGGCCCAACTCATTGCCCAGCCGCCCGCCCGGCCAATGCTGCTGAATGTGAATATCCCAGCGCCCGACGGCCCGATCGCGGGTGTGCAGCTCACCAAACTCGGCTTCCGGCGCTATCACGACCTATTTGAAAAGCGGGTGGATCCCCGTGGCCGCACCTACTATTGGCTGTCGGGAGAAGTGCTTGAAGAAATTGACCCGGAAACCATGCCCGGAGGCCAAACTTCGCCCCTGATCACCGATGTGCAGGGGATTCGGCAAAACTACATCACCCTCACTCCTTTGCATTTCAACTTGACCGATTGGGCGGAGATGACCCCCTGGCAACCTTGGATCGATCGACTGGCCGAGAGCTATGGGCCAGCCCCCAATCCCGCAGCCTAAGCCAACGTCAGTTCGGAATAGGGGAAGCAGCAGAAAGACGGGACTGGTTAAGCTGAGGTGTTAATCCAAACCAGCCTTAACCCAACCCCGTCGTGCTCAGGTTAGAAGCTCTGTTCTGCAAAATCGACGACTTCTGCCAAGATTTTGAAACGTAATGGATGCGACACTTGCTCAAGGATGGTTTCAAGCAACACCAGCGTGAGCACTCCATGAGTTTCAATCTCAAGAACCGTTACCAGATTGAACACTCTCGTCACTGCAGTCCGGTCAATTGTTGTGTGTATCTGCCCAGTGAACTGATTGCCTACTGTCATCAACCCCAGAAACCGTCCCTCGATTTGGCTGTGTTGGGAATTGAGCTACACGATTAACCCGAACTGACGTGTACTGAATTCGGCAAGGCAAAAGCTGTAGATTTTCCTTGAATTTGCGCGATCGCCTCCCCTCATAACTCAGCCGTATAACGCCTCTAGTCAGCGGAGGCCAGTCACCTTCTCATCTGCCGATAGCCTCTTTTCCATCCGCTGTAATATGGTTGTTAGACATCGGTTTGACTGTGATTATAGTAGGGGGATTAATATTACCTTAGGAGATACTCAAACGCACCTCTTGCTGCACTTGTAGAGGTTGCTGAACCTGAACAAACGCATCATAAATTGCAATTTTCGAGTTGATAGCTTCAAAACTGACAACTAAAGAGTAAGGAACAGTGGCCTCTGAATTCTGATTCCACCCTTCATGCCCTACTACAGCGACACAGAACCCCTCACGCAAATCATAAGATTGAACTAATGCCCAGTCTTTCTGGACGGTTCCTGCACTTCTAGAAACCTTTTTCACGATTCCATCAATTCCTTTGGGTTTTCGCTGATCATCACCATTAGATCTGAACTGTCTCTTGCCAAGAGTCCAACGAAATAAACCTTCACCTTCATCAGCATCTTCTGGAGCTTCATTGTGTTCCTTGAGTACCCTGTCTAAAAACTTTTGAGGATCTTCTCCTTTTTTACTGCATGTCCAATCAAGCCATGTTGATAGATATTTCCTCCGATGTCGACGAGTACGGCGAGGTTCAGCAACATAGGACAAAGTAATTTCAATCAAAATCTCAAAACCTTCACCTTCCCTTAAAAGACTTTCTGGTATTTGTACTTGATAAATTTTGGCTTGCCGAGCGCGGATAACTTCATTGCCTTGAGTTGTCAAAGTTACACGATTGGGAGAATTACCCAACGCTCTATCAAGATTGGGAATTCCATAGCCCATTGTTCTAATTCCTTGATACAGTTTTGCGGCGGACTCATTTGTCCAATTGGGTAAGCGTGCTGACTGAACAATAAGTGCACGATACAATAAAGTACTTTCTTGGGGAAATATTGTCGCTAAAGTGGCTGCAATATGAGTTACTTTCGGGGCAGCAAAAGAAGTGCCGACAGCATCAGAACTGATAACTTTACCACCGTAAAGCGTAGATCTTACTAGCTCAGGACAAACTGGCTCTGGTTTAGTGAAGCTTGGCGAAGTAGGTGAGTCAATTACATAATCTCCTCCGTACTCTACTACTTCTGGTTTGATAGTGTCCCAAATCCCTAACCCTGAACAAGAAAAGGAAGAAGGATAATCTACTTCTGCCACTGATTTAAGTGGAGGATTTTGATAAGTAGTATGAGCAACTGAACCTACCGTCAATGCTTGAAAACTTTGGGCAGGATTTGCAACTCGTGCAGAGGGAGTTAATAAATACTGTGGATAAGGCCGCCCAGCCTTCATATGTGCATATATAGATAGCCGAGTGACAAAGCTCGAATTCGCTTCAATATTTCCCGCAGCGACAATAAATAAAATATCTTTTTCCCAAGTCAACTTATCTATTGCGGCTGCCCAAGGAGTCATAGATTGGGTTCGACAGGGAGCGATTCCTGCAACTGAATGATTGAAAATTCGAGTTCTGGTACGGTGATGGTAAAATTCTACAATTTCTTCCAGCACTTCAGGTGGAAATAGTTTTTTAGGTAGCTGATTGCTACCATCAAGAATTCTAGCGTTCTGAATCCAACATATTGCTTGCTGACGACCTGTAGTAGGAATACCGCGAGGATAAAGAACAGCACCAGAAACTCTGGTACCATGTCCACCTCCTCGAACATAGTCAGCAGTCATATCAAGTTCTCCAGGCACCCATGATTTGGAATACTGTGAATCAATCGCAACCCGTAATTTGGGGTGAAGTTCTTGAATACCACTATCGATCACACAGACCTTAGGCGCATTAGGATCGGGAGGTTCTAGCGTAAACAGTTCCCGGTCGGATTCAGATCCATTGGGTGTCACTAAAAGAGGATTAAATTCATCAGGTTCACTGACATCAAAAATATACGGAAAGTTGAGGACAAGATCTTTCAACCCTTTTCCAAGAATCCGAATACGACAAGAAAAGCTATCTGGTAAACGTGAAATTCCTATTTCTTCACCAGCTATATTTCTAAGAATTTCACCATTGTATTGGTTAATGAATTTTTGAAGTTGATCCGTTCGTTCTGAATATAAGTCATCCCATTCTTCAGGAGACAAATTGTGCTTGTCTAACCATTTATTTACTCGTTGCTGATATTTTTCATTTCCTTCATTTTTCTTACGTTTAGGGCATCTTGAATATTGCTCTTGTATATTGATACAAGCAATGCCGATGTCTACTATATACTCCTGTTGCTCTAGAATCCGTTCCCATTCTGTTTTAAGACTTTCAGAAAGAATATATTCTGGGCGTTGAGTTCCTTCTAGAATTTCCCAAATTGCAGGAATCTTTGTCTTCCCCTTACCTTCCTGAATCAGCTTTTCAATCTTTTTCTTAAGTTCTGATAGCCCTGTATCAGATGAAGCTCCAATGATATATCCCTGCTCAAGATCAGCAACAACCTCAATACCAAAGCTCTTGAGATCATCTGCATCAAATAAATCAGGATCTACTTGTAGGATAAAGGATACTGCATCTGGCAATTCAGGTTTGCCCTCTTCCTCTCGTCTTTTCTTCTCCTCTTGCCAATTTGTAGTGATGAGATCAACTGAAGATTTCAGCTTGTTACCATGTCCACATGCATCTCCCCTGTTAGCCAAGGTAGTTGCTGAAACTCTGCCACCACCTCCTGGTGGAGCAGAGGCTATCCCTTCTTTAACAAGGTGAAGTGAAATGTGAGGAAAATTTTCGGAGCTATCAGGCATGAGAAACTAAAATGTCTTGGATTGACTCTTCTAAATGTTCTTGAATGACTAGCTCTTCACGATCTAGAATGGCTCGTTTTGCGGCATCCTGAGCAACCCTCGTAACTTGTGCAGCCGAAAAATTCACCATTTTATGCACAACTAAATTCCAATCGATTGAGCCAACTTCAACTGAAGAGAGGGTCTGTTTAAGAATAGCTTCAATTTCTGGTTCTGTTGGCTTTGGCACTTCAATAGCATCATCAAATCTTCGCCAAACAGCTTCATCAAGAAACTTGGTCAAATTAGTTGCAGCCACAAGTAAGCCGTTTGAGACTTCGTACTCATCAAGTAGTTGGAGGAATGTATTGACTACACGCTTAATTTCACCAACCTCTTGGCTATCCTCACGCGATTTAGCCAGTGCGTCACATTCGTCAATAAAAAGTAAACAAGGAGAAGCAACAGCAGCTTCAAATACTTCACGCAAATTGGTAGCGGTTTCTCCTAAATACGAGGAAACCATTGCATCAAAGCGAACTTTAACTAAGGCTAAGCCGGTATTCCAAGCAATACGTTCGGCTCCCATCGTTTTACCGCACCCTGGAGAACCATAAAGCAAAATCTTTTGGCGATAGCGCAACCCATGATGGGCAAGTCGATCACGAGCAGCATATTCCCGTTCAATACGGCGAAATCGTGTTTCTATGGCATCGGCAAGGATCATATGATGCCTCAAACTGTCACGAGGAATCGTAACAATAAACGGATGATTGAATCTATGTTTACTCGATAAGAGGGTGAGAGTATGTGTTTCGGATGCTTTAGGCGTGGCTCTCTCTGAAGAAGTTGCAGGGCTTTCTCGTACAGAATCTGATGATGAATTTTCGGGTTTGACAAGATGGGCGCTTTTCCGCAGAATGCTTTCGAGTTGATTAGCAAGGGTGGTATGCCCTAGCTTGCGTTCTTCCTCTACCACGATGGACAACATGCTTTGTATCGCCTGTGAGTCATCACTGGCAACAGCACGGAATAATCGCTTTAGCACTTCTCCTTTCATTCTTGAACCTGTTGCCTACAGCCAAATATCCCACTTTTACAATACCTAAATCTCTTGAAATCTTATGAAAACTTTACAAAATTAAAATATGCTCTCTTATAAATTGGGTTGACAACGATGTCTGACTAAGTAGCGTCTGCGAAGTAATGATACTAATTGCACAGCAGTCATCCACAAGTACTACCTAGTCCATTTTCACTAAATCTGGCTTTCCGAATCAGCTAGCACCCTAGAAGTTATTACTTCTAACTGAGGAATATCTTCTTAAGCCGCTTTCTAGGCGATTTCTATATCTGTATTGAAATAATCATGAACCAACTGATCTCGCATCTCGGCAACATCTCGCCAGGGAACATCAGGATAGTGGCTTCTTGCTGAATCTGGAATGTACTTCACAGCTTCGCCAATAGCTTTGGTCGCCCTTGAAACCGCAAGTACCTTCTCCAAATTTTGTGAGAAGACTTCAGCCAGAATGCCCGCTGTAAACTGGATAGTGCCGTAATCATGATGAGCAGGTGAGAGCGTCTTTGAGCAAGCAATCTTTCACTGAAAATCATCACTGCACAGGCACTACCCTTGCTCCCACGAATCCTAGAGATGCAGGCTAAATATCCAGGTCGGTGAGGTTCAGCTTGGCCCCGTAGGTTTCGATAAATTCCCGGCGGGGAGCCACCCGATCGCCCATCAAGATTGTGAAGATTCGATCGGCCTCGGCCGCATCATCAATTTCCACCCGTTTCATGGTGCGGGTTTCCGGGTTCATGGTGGTGTCCCAAAGCTGATCGGGCATCATTTCACCCAAACCTTTGAACCGCTGAATGTTGTAGTTGGCATTGGCCGGGAAGCCCGCCAAAATCTGCTGCAACTCCCGATCGCTGTAGCAATATTGATGATTCCGGCCGCGCTCCACCTTGTATAGGGGCGGGCAGGCAATATAGATGTGACCTTGCTCCACCAATTCCCGTTGATAGCGATAGAAAAAGGTCAGCAGCAGGGTGCGAATGTGGGCACCGTCCACGTCCGCATCGGTCATCAATACCACCCGGTGATAACGCAGTTGAGAAACATCAAATTCCTCGCCTTTGATACCTAATCCCAGGGCAGAAATTAGTGACTGAATTTCGGTGTTTTTATAGATCTTGGCATCGTCGGTTTTCTCGATGTTTAGGATCTTCCCACGCAGGGGCAAAATGGCTTGGAATCGACGGTTTCGTCCTTGCTTGGCGGAACCGCCTGCCGAGTCTCCTTCCACAATAAAAATTTCTGATTCGGACGGATCCTTCGAGCTGCAATCGGCTAATTTACCCGGCAAGGGCGACGATTCCAACACCGATTTCCGGCGCACCAATTCCCGGGCCCGGCGAGCCGCTTCGGCCGCATTAAAGGCCTGAATCGCCTTTTCCAAAATGGAGTCCGCCACGCCGGGCCGGAACTCCAAATATTCCGTGAAAACTTCCCCCACCAGGGAATCCACAATGCCGCGTACCTCGGGGTTGCCGAGTTTGGTTTTGGTTTGTCCTTCAAATTCTGGATCGGGCACTTTCACGGAAATAATCGCCGTCAAGCCTTCCCGAATATGTTCGCCGCCCAGGTTGGCATCGCCATCTTTCAGCTTGTTGCGCTTGCGGGCGATCGCGTTCATGGTGCGGGTCAAAACGGCCTTCAACCCTTCCAGGTGGGTTCCGCCATCCACGGTGCGGATGTTGTTGGCAAACCCGAATAGGTTGTCTGTGTAGGCATCGATCGACCATTGCATGGCCACTTCCACATGCACCCCGTCGCGCTCCCCTTGCACGTAGAGAATTTCCTCGTGGAGGGGCAGGCGATCGCGGTTGATATAGGCTACATATTCCCGAATGCCGCCTTCGTAGCAGTAGGTTTCAACCTTGGGTTGCTCGGTACGCAACAGCTCCAGCCGGTGATCGCTGAAGGTGATTTTCACGCCCGCATTCAGATAGGCCAGCTCCCGCAGCCGACTGGCGAGGGTGGCGTAGTCAAATTCTGTGCCGGTGATGAAAATTTCGCGATCGGGCAAAAAGGTGACCCGCGTGCCCGTTTGGGCATCGTCGCTGGGTTCGCTGGTCAGGGGCCCTTGGGGGATGCCTCGGCTGTAGCGTTGAACGTGCCGTTGGCTCAGGCGCTTAACTTCAACAATCACTTCTTCCGAGAGGGCATTCACCACGGACACGCCCACGCCATGGAGACCGCCGGATACTTTGTAGCCACCGCCGCCGAATTTGCCGCCCGCGTGCAGCACGGTCATCACGGTTTCGAGGGCGGACTTGCCGGTTTGGGGGTGAATGTCAACGGGGATGCCGCGGCCGTCGTCGGTGACGGTAACGGAGCCGTTGGCATTCAGATCCACTTCAATGTGGGTGCAATAACCAGCAAGGGCTTCATCGATCGAGTTGTCCACCACCTCGTAAACTAGATGATGGAGACCGCGCGGCCCAGTGGAGCCGATGTACATTCCCGGTCGCTTGCGGACAGGTTCAAGCCCTTCAAGAACCTGAATTTGATCTGCCCCATAGTTGCTGGTCATGCTCACTCCGCTCCAGATTGGACATCTTAGGCAGGTTAAATTTGCCTAAAGCCCTATAACTTCAAAACATTCCAAGATTTTAGCACAAACGGGTTCTAGGAGTTGCCAGGGTACGCTTGTTATGAATTTGGGCTTGGGATTGATTGACCTTGAAAAATGCCTGGAAAGGTCACTAACAGCCCTAGAAATTTGCCTTCCTAAGGTTGCAGCGGGGAGCCATTTCCCCCCTTAGGCTCCTGGGGGAATGGCCGATCGCAAGGCGGCCATGAGTTGAGCTAAATGTTCGGGCTGGTGGGTGGCCATCAGGGTCAGGCGCAGGCGGCTGGTGGGCACGGTGGGCGGTCGAATGGCTCCGACCCACAGGCCGGCTTCCGTGAGCGATCGCCCCAATTGGCTGACGGTGGCTGGGTTGGGCACTTGCAAACAGAGAATAGGCGATTCGCTGGGCAGTAGGCGATAGGCGCGATCGCCCTGGGTGAGTTCGGTGGACTGGGTGGCTAACCAATCCTGAAGGGCTTGACGGAGCGATCGGGTATTGTGCCAAAGGGCGGCCCGTCGATCGGGTTCTTGGTTCACAATCCGAATGGCAGCCAGGGCGGCGGCCGTGTCGGCGGGTGACAGGCCCGTGGTGTAAATCCAACTGGCGGCGCGGTTGCGCAAAAAATCGACGAGGGTGGCCGAGCCGGCCACATAGCCCCCCAAGCTGCCCAGGGCCTTGCTGAGGGTTCCCATCTGAATCAGCGATCGCCCGCTGCACCCCAGGGCCTCCACGCAGCCGGCCCCCGTGGCCCCGAAAACCCCCGTCCCATGGGCCTCATCCACCAACACCATGGCGGAAAAGGCCTCCGCCAAGTCCAGAATTTCCGGCAGGGGAGCCAAGTCCCCATCCATACTAAACACCGTGTCCGTGAGGATCAGGCAGCGGCGATAGTGGGAACGGTGGCTTTGGAGCCGATCGCCCAAATCCTGCAAGTCGCCATGCCGATAGTCCACCACCGTGGCTCCACTGAGTTTGGCTCCGGCTAGCAGACTGGAATGGTTATAGGCATCGTTCAAAATCAAATCTCGCGGGCCCACCAAGGCGGCGATCGTGCCCAGATTGGCTAAATACCCGGAACTGAAGACGATCGCGTCTTCGGTCTGTTTTAGTTGGGCGATCGCCTGTTCTAGCTCTCGGTGCAACGCTCGTTGGCCAGTAATCAGCCGTGAGCCAGTGCTGCCGGTTCCATTGGTTTGAATCGCCTCGATCGCAGCGGCCATTAACCGGTCATCGCCCGCCAACCCCAAGTAGTCATTACTGGCGAAGTTAATCAGGGTGCGGCCGTCGCGCTCCACCACGGCCCCCGGCCGGCCGCTCAGGATCTGGGGCGATCGATGCCAATGGGCCCGGTGAATCGTCTGGAGGGCCTGGGCCATCCAGTCGTAGGGGGACTCGGTTGAGGAAGGACTGGGGGCGGTCTTAGGAATGGGCATCGGTGGCGCGATCGACGGCATGGCCAGCCCCGGAGCGGGCCGGATGGGTAGGGGTCTGCCCATTATGATCGATCGAATTCAAATCCTTGGGATCAACCTCCGGATCAAAGTCCCCGCGCTGACTGCCCGCCACTGGCCGATCGTCGGCTGGATGATCACTCCCCGCCGCACGATCAGGGTCAAAGTCACCCGGATTAGAATCACGAAAATTATTCAGATGATTCATCCTGGGGTCATCAGCTATTTCACCGGCTCTTTCGGCAAAATCGGGATCCGGCACTGGCGGTCGCTCGCCCACCAGCCAGTAGGTGAGCATTTCCCCGCGTCCTCGCACTTGCCAGGGGCCACGCGGCTCTAGAACAAACTGATCGCCCAACAGGGCCGCCGTGGAAGCCGTCACCTGAATTTTGGCTGCTTCCCCCTGGGACTCCATCCGGCTGGCAATATTCACCGTGTCGCCCCAGAGATCATAGATAAACTTGCGAATGCCAATGACCCCCGCCACCAAGGGGCCCGTATTCAGCCCAATTCGCAACTGAAAGGTTTGCCCATTTTTGCGTTGAAACTGCCCGATCGCCTGCTGCATTTCCAACGCCATCCGCGCCGTGTTGATGGCATGGTTAGGATGCGCCGAAGGCACGCCCCCCACGGCCATGTAGGCATCCCCGATCGTCTTGATTTTTTCAACCCCATAGCGTTCAGCAATGCGATCGAACTCCGAAAAAATGTCATTCAAACAGGACACCAACTCCGCCGCTTGAATTTGGGAAGCCCATTCCGTAAACCCCACAATGTCCGCAAACAGCACCGTTGCCGACTCGAAGCGATCGGCCATGGCCGTCTGTTGCATTTTCAGGCGCTGAGCAATTTTCTGGGGCAAAATATTCAGCAATAATTGCTCCGATTGTTGCCGTTGTTGTCGCAATTCCAGCTCTGTTTTGCGACGTTCGGTAATCTCTTGCACCATGCCTTCAAAGTAAAGAAACTTGCCCCCAGCGTCATAAACACTACGAACGGTTTCAGAAATCCAAATTCGCCGGCCATCTTTCCGGTAAACTTCCGACTCAAAATTGGATACTTCTCCGTATTGAGCCATGTAAGCCAAAAACTCTTCGCGCCGGTGCGATCGCACGTAAAGCTGCTGACCCACATTGGTGATTAATTCCATCATTTCCTGAGGCGATCCATAGCCACAAATGCGGGCCAAGGTTGGATTCACACTCATAAATCGCCCTTCCCAAGTGGCTTGAAAGATCCCTTCTAGGGCATTTTCAAAAATACTGCGATAGTTTTCCTCCGCCTGTTGCAGGGCATCGGCCGCCAACTTGCGATCGGTGATGTCATCCAAAACCCCTAAAACCCCAATCACTTGCCCCGCTTCGTCGCGAATCGGTACACGGTAGCAATCTAGCCAGATGGGCTGACCCCCTTCAGCGTGACGATATTTTCGTAATAGTTGATGGGAAATGGGTTGATTAGTTTCAATCACGCGGCGATCTTGGGCCCGAAATTGTTCGGCAATGGCTGGATCTTCAATTAAGTCCTGATCGGTTTTGCCAATCACACTTTCGGGATCCCCTAAACCGGATGCTTCTGCCCAACTTCGATTGCAACCCAAGAAAACTAAGTCAGCATTTTTCCAAAAAATTTGCTGAGGAATATTGTCTAAAATAATGCGTAAATATTGCTTTTGTTCTTGCAAAATAGCGGCGGTTTTTTCATGTTCCGCCACTTCCGCTATTAGCCGCTGGTTTTGTTCGGCAACCAGCTTGGCAGCTCGCTGAATTTTCAGGTGTGTATTGACTCGAACCAAAACTTCTTCAAGGGCAAAGGGCTTGATTAAATAGTCAACGCCACCCACCTTGAAGGCTTGAATTTTATCTAAGTTGCCATTGGAGCCGCCATCAGAGCTGCCAGTAAAAATAATCGGAATATCGGCAGTTTTTGGGTTGGCTTTCAGCTCCTCGCAAAGGGCAAAGCCACTGCGATCGGGCAGATACACATCCAATAGGATGAGGTCAAAGGTATGGTGCTTCAGTTGCTGCCAAGCCTGATGGGCATTATCCGCCAGCAGGATGTGATAGCCCTCACGCGCTAGAAGTCGATGCAAAAGAGTGCGATCGTCCGTTCGATCGTCCACGATCAACAGACTGGAGCGGGCCACCGACCAATCAGGACGCAGAACGGGTCTCTCTGCACCGTCGGGCAAACTCTCGGCAGACGGGTCGATCGAGAAAGTCACAAGGCTCTCCTCAAAAGCTGAGGCGCAAACGAAGCCGCATCGCGGCAAACTACCAATATCTTATCGCTGACCCAGCTTCTGGCGAGGAAGCATTCTTGGATCATTTTCCGCATAATCACGGTTATGGTTTGGCTGATTATGCTTGCCCCTAGTCGCTATTCTTGCGAAGAAATAGATATTTTCGGGTCTAATATGACCAAATTGCAACGCAAAGAGCGCTCCACAGCATCTTCAGACCCCAAAGTCAGCCAGGTAGCAATTAATACGGTGCTTTGAAAATACTCGATCGACTGTGAGCGAAGCGTGAACATTGGCCCTGGCCCGGGCGGCAGTTTTGGGCGGGTTCGGGGTGGCTTGCCGGTCTTTGCTGGCTGATTTTCGGGGGCTGACAAATTTTCAGGGGTTGGTTTATGGCAGGAGTTTGTTTTAGGTTGCCCATTTGTTTTAGGTTGTTGGTCTTGGTTGGCTTGATTTGGTTGACTGATTCTGTTTGTCTTTAACGCGGCGGTGAATGGGCATGACTCAAAATTCCCCAATTCCAGTAGTGGTGGTTGGTGCGGCTGGCAAGATGGGCCGTGAGGTGGTGAAGGCGGTGGCGGCTGCGCCCGATATGACCCTCATTGGGGCGGTCGATCGCGCGCCGGAGCTAGTGGGCCAGGATGTGGGCGAAGTGGTCGGCTGCGGCCCCTTGGAAGTGCCGATTTTGGATCAGCTAGAGGCGACTTTGGCCATGGCGGCCCAAGAGCGACAGTTGGGCGTGATGGTGGATTTCACGCACCCCAGTTCGGTTTATGAAAATGCGCGATCGGCGATCGCCTATGGCATTCGACCCGCGATCGGCACAACGGGGCTGAGTGAGCAACAGGTGCACGAGTTGGCAGAATTTGCCGACAAGGCCAGCACCGGTTGCGCCATCATCCCCAACTTCTCGATCGGGATGGTGTTGCTTCAGCAGGCTGCGGTTCAAGCCTCCCAATATTTCGATCATGTGGAAATCATTGAGCTGCACCACAACCAAAAGGCCGACGCACCCAGCGGCACGGCCCTGCAAACGGTGCAACTGATGTCTGGATTGGGCAAAACCTTCAATCCGGCACAGGTGGAAGAAAAGGAATTGATTCCCGGTGCGCGGGGCAGCTTGGCCGGCGACAATATCAATGTTCACAGCGTTCGCTTGCCGGGTCTCATTGCTCACCAGGAGGTGATCTTTGGTGCGCCGGGCCAAATCTACACGCTGCGCCACGACACGAGCGATCGGGCCTGTTATATGCCCGGTGTGTTGCTGACAATTCGGAAGCTGATTGACCTGAAGTGCTTGGTTTATGGTCTTGAAAAACTGCTGTAGCAGCGCGACAACCTGATGTCGATCGGTCAAGGCCAATGGCCGTTGCCGTTACCTGATCACTAGGCAGCAAGGGGCTTCAGCCCCTTGTGAGGGCGACTGGTGTTGCCCTCCGATGGCTTAACCTTGTCCACTCGCCTCAGTGACTTCCTCAGAAACTTCCTCAGAACCGCCTCCGAACAACCTATGCTGGTTCCGCTGACCCGTGACGCTTTCGATCGCCTAATTCCCTCGATCGCCACCTATCCGCAATACCAATTCTATTGGGGGCGGCCGGCGGACTTCATTCGCCGCCTAGCCATTTCCGTGGTGGGCATGGTGGTGACCTGGTTGGGCAGCCTAGCCACGGGCGATGCGACGGGCCCCATTTGGTTTGTGCTGGGCTTTGCGGCAGCGCTCTATTGGTTTTGGGCCCCCATCTATTGGGCCAGCCTCCGCAATGGCAAAGTGCGCAAATTCGGCTATTGCGGTTTTTGGGAAGGTGAAATTCTGGATGTTTACGTGACCGAAGAACTGGTGGGTCAAGAGGAAACGGTGAACCGCCAGGGCGAGTTGGTGATTGTGGAAAACCGGGAGCGTTGCCTCAACTTGGAAGTGGGCGATGAGACGGGATTTGAAACCCGTTTGCAGGCTCCGCTGCGTCGCGAGCACAAGGGCATTAAGCCGGGAATGCGGGCCCAAACCCTGATTTTGTCCGATCGCCCCGATTTGGGACGAGTGGCCCAAGTGGCTGATTTTTATATCCCTGATCGCCAAGTTTGGATCAGTGACTATCCCCTGTTGCAACGGGAAGCCTTTGAGGAGGTGAGCCGGGAGCTGAGCGACCCACCGCCAAATCGTCGATCGCGTCGGCCCAGCCGTCCGGCCCCAAGCCAGGAGACCGGCTTAGCCCGCCGCCCGGATCCGCGCGATCGGGCCCTGGCCCGTTATGATCGGCGTGATGCCTCCGAGGGGCGCGGGCGGTTTGATGATCTTGAAGATGACTTTGAGAACAACGATTTCGAGAACTTTGAGGACGATCGCCGCGATCGCCCCCGTCGCCGCCAATAGAACCTGAAAACGGCCCCAACAACACAAAAAAGCCCCAACCGTCGATCAAAGTCGATCAAAACAGACCCTACTGCCCAGAATGCTCGCTAAATCCCAGGAACTGCTGACAGTTGGGTCAATTTGTCGGCTAGGGAATTGACGGAATGGGTTGAGCTTGGTATTCCTGATGTCAACATGAGCGTGCTTGACTGACCCTAACGATCCCCGATCGCCCCTTGTCACCCGAAACCGCTCGATCGCCTAACCTCGCTGAATTCCGTCTTTTGGATCCCTATCGCGCGTTAGCTCGTCGATCAGCCTGTGGAACCCCTATCCTTTTCCGATCCGTTTAATGGTGCATCGTCGCCCGGGGTGACCCTATTTGGGCCGCCACATCTTGCGCCCGGGGCAATTGGGGGAGCGGATTGGTTGCCCCCAGTGCCCCCAGAGGAGATGGTTAGCGAAGTAACCGTCATGCCCGAGCATTCTGCGGACTGGTTGTTGCAGCAGTGGTTGGATCTGGGGCTTCAGCAGCTCGAAGCCAGCAATTATCCTGGGGCGATCGAAGCCTTTGAACGGGCCCTCGATATCCAATCTGACTTAACCGTTGCTCGCCACGGCCGGGCGATCGCCCTAGTGGGAGCCAAGGCCTATGCCGAAGCTCTCCCGGAACTGGAGGCACTCCTGCAACAAATTCCGCACCAAATGGATCTTTGGGGGAACTATGGCCATGCCCTCGCTGCCATGGAGCGTCACGAGGAAGCCCTCGCCGCCTATCGCCACATCCTGGCCATTGATCCCAACGTTGTCAATGCCTGGCTCGATTGTGGGCGGTTGCTGCAAACCCTAGACCGCTGGGGCGAGGCCGCCGCCGCCTATGAACGGGCTTTGGAGTTGCAACCCACCGCCAGCACGGCCTGGTTCGCCCGGGGAATGCTTCAGAAAAAGCTCGGTCAACGGGCCCAAGCCCTGGAGTCCTTTGAACGCACCCTTTCGATCGATCCCCATTGCAAGGAAGCCTGGAACTATCGTGGCAACTTGCTCGAAGATTTGGGCCGCACCCAGGAAGCCCGCGAGGCCTATCAACGGGCGATCGACCTGGATCCTCAATATGCCGAAGCTTGGAATAACCTAGGCATTGCCCTCGATAGCCAACAGGCCCACCAGGAAGCCCTGGAAGCCTTTCACCAGTCTTTGGCCAGCGATCCGAATAATCCCGATGTGTGGAATAACTGTGGCCTCACCTTGGACAGTCTGGGGCAATTAGGCGAGGCCGTGACCGCGTTCGATCGCGCCTTGGCACTCACCCAAAACAGTCACTGGAAATCCTGGGCAAATCGGGGCTGTGTCCTTTGGCGGCTCCACGGCTATGCGGCCGCCCTCAAAAACTGGAATCAGGGCATCGACTCCCTCGATCGCCAAGCCCCAGACTATGCCCTCGGTTGCGGCATTTTGCACTATCACAAGGGTCGGGCCCATGTGGATGAAGGCCAGCGCCACTCCGATGCCTTCCCCTACTTGCAAGAGGCGCGGCTCTGTTTTGAGCAAGCCCTCAATTTCCTCACGCCCGATCGCCATCCAGATTGGTATTTAGAAGCGGCCCAAGGGGCGATCGACACGTATCGGGCCCTGGGTAATGCAGACCAAGCCCAAGCCCTGATGTATAGCGCCACGGAACTGCTGCGCCGTCGAATGCGCGAAACGGACTGCACCAGCCAAAAAATGGCCCTCGCGAACAAGCTGGCTAGCTTCTACCAAAACGGGCGATCGTAGCGCCTGGTCGTTGGAATGATTAATCCCTTAGCCAGAATTATTATTTGTAGTTACAGCCTTTACCTAGAACGATTGGTACGTCATATTACAGATGCCATAAAGCAATTATGAGGTGGGCACTGCCCACCCTACTAGCTGTTGCTGTTACCAGATCGTTAGACAGCAAGGGGCTTAATCCCCTTATTACTATGACTGAGGTTTTCAACAAAAAAACTGCGATCGCCCGATCACAGTTCGTCAAAAAGGTGAGGATAAAAGAACGAAAAAATCATTCAAGAATTGGGCAGCGATGATTCCATGAATGATTGGGAATTTGGACAAAATCACGGGTCGTGAGTCGATCGAGCCACTGGATATTTAGCAACCGCCATTGATCCGGCTTCAGCCGATTTCAGCAGTTTCCACAACACCAATCACCTAAATCGCTTCTCCCCTGTAATTCGGGTCATCATCCGGTTTGTGCTCAAGTTTTGTGCTCAAGTTTAACGATCGAACCATTCGCCCCAATTGATCGTTCAAACCCTGATTTTGGGTCAGGAGCACCAGGAACCTAGAAACTGAACTCGGTGCGCACCACGCCCAAGATGGCCGTGTTGTTGTCGTTGCCCGTGTCCGCATTGAACACCGCAATCACCCCCGGAGTGATCGAAATGAAGTCGTTCACGGCCCAGCGGTAGAGCGCTTCCACGTGGATCGGTGTTTCGTCATCCTCTTCCACGCCATCCGCACTGATCACCGTCGGCGGCTGACCCACCAACAAGGATCCCAGGTTGCCTTCTTTGCCCAAGTCAGGGAAGACCAAACCCACAGCCCAGTTCAGCACGTCGATGCTGTCGTCGCTTTGGGCATCTTCCGCCTTGGTGTAACCAACCCAACCGTTCAAGCCCACCTTGGGCGAGAACAGATAGTTAGCTTGCAGGCCAACACTGTTGCTGATCGCGGAATGGTCGCCAAAGGGGTTGATTGTGCGTCGCGTGCCGGTGCGACCCAACAGGCCCAAGTCTTCGTCGGCGTATTGGTAATCGTCGTTGGAGTAGTAGCTGTGGGCAAAGAACAGGCCGGCGCTGAAGCGGCTGTCACTGCTCTTGTAGTTCAAGCTGGCGCTGGCGCTGTAGCTACCGCCGAAAAGACCGCTGCCATCGCTGGGGCTGGCGGCGTTGCCGGCCATGTAGGCGGCCCCGATCGACCATTGATCGCTGGGACTCCAAACAAAGCCCACCCCAGCATCGGCCGGTTGACGCAACACGGGCGGCCGATCGCCAAATCGCGACAGGGCCCCGGAACCATCGCCATAGAGGAAGGGGTTGTGGGTGTCGTGGATGTCATCCAAATCCAACCCGGTGGTTCCCACCAGGGCTTCCACTTTTTCCCCGATCGGGAAGCGATAGCCCAAATAGGTCAGGCTGATTTGGTTGCTGTTGCCGTCGCCGTAGCTCAGGGAACCCAAGCCCGTCACATCGTTCAGCGGATTCTGAACATTGTTGGTTTCCAAACGGGTGGTCAGGGTGTCTTGGCCCGTGAAGCTGGTGTTGAACACCAGTCGCACCCGATTGCTGAAGGTGACGTTTTCGGCGTTGCTGTCGTCGTCATCGCCCGTGAGGGTTCCCCCTTGCAAACCAAGGATGGCGTTCCCGGTCAACTTGGTGGTGGTGGAGAATTGGGTTTTCTCCAGGTAAGAAATCCGACCTTCCAGGGTGTCTACGCGACCCCGCAGGGCGGCCAGCTCGGTCTTGAACATGTCCTGCAATTTCTTCAGGACTTCTAGATCGGCTTTGGTGGCGTAGTCGGCCACGTTGGTCACGAGCAATTCTTGGATTCGATCGAGGCAAGCATTCAAACCGGCCGCGAACTCGTAGCGGGTCATGGCCCGGTTGCCCTTGTAGGTTCCGTCGGGATAACCGGCAATGCAACCGTAGCGCTCAACCAGCGATTGCAGGGCTTGGAAGGCCCAATCGGTGGGTTGCACGTCCGACAGTTGCGAGACGGAGGTGACCTGATCGGCGCTGCTGGCGCGGCGGTTGCGTCCCTCTTGGCCGTATTGGTTGAGGTCGTTGATCAGCTCGCTGGTGTCGGCCACGGCCCCGATCGAGTCGGGATTGGCCAAGTCAGGGCTAGTGGAATTAACGGATTGGGCCAAGGCCGGTGCAGCAGGAGCCGCCGCCAACAGGGCCAGGGCAGCGATCGGGGTTAAGCGCGATCGCCAATGGAACCGAGACATATGCAAACCTCACACGAAAAATCTGAGTCCATTGCAAACTGAATTCATCCCCAGCCTTTAACCATCAAAAGCTGGCAGCAATTCCTCAAAATCACTGCCCTCCCAAGGTCGCCAGCCCAGAGCCAAATCCCTTCGCATTGATCAGAACGATAATGATTCTCAATCTGATTTATGAAAAGATAATTAAGCGGCGATGAATCAGTTTTGATCGTCATTCTAGCGAATTCTAGATCGATCTAAGGCAGAACAAAGACAAAATATTATTGATTTTAGATCTCAATAGAGTGATGTAAATTCTACGTGAAATTACTGGGATCAAGCGTTCAAAATTACAAAACAACCCCCGTAACAGCAAGTCCCCAGCCGACAGGTGCAGCAGGTTCCAGGGCATGAATTTTGATTGGATATGGAGCCGATCGAACCGTTTCAAGCGATCGACCCCTTCGCGCCGCTCAACCCGATCCAGCCGATCAGCGATCTTGGCCCCAGGGCAACGGCGCAATTGGCCCTAAGAATTCTCGAGATTGTGGGCAGCAGCGCGATCGAACCAACGGAGCAGCACGCGGGCTAACTTGCCCGAATGGTGGCGAATCAGGCCCGTGTGGGGATCTTCGTCAATGACGTTGGCAATCACAATCCGGCGACCCAGACGCGCCACCGCTTCCCGATCGAGCTGAATGGGGTGGCTATGTTCGCGGGCATAGCGATCAAGGGTTTTGGGGGATGGGGGATTTTTTTGCACCAACACCGCATCAAACAATTTGTGACCACAGGCCTGGTCGATCGCCCGGATGTGATCCGAAACGGTGTAGCCCTCCGTTTCTCCCGGTTGGCTCATCACGTTGCACACATAGATTCGAGGAGCCGGACAACGGGCGATCGCCTCAGTAATTTCTGGAACCAACAGATTGGGGATCACGCTGGTGTAGAGGCTGCCGGGGCCAATGATAATGTAGTCCGCCGACTCGATCGCCTCGATCGCCCGAGGCACGGCCCGAGGATTAGACGGCGTGCAACCAATGCGGGCAATTTGCCCATGGGCCTCGCTGATGTTCGACTCGCCCTCCACGTAACGGCCATCGGTTAGCTCAGCCCAGAGCACCACATCCTCCAGCGTGGCCGGCAACACCCGCCCCTGCACCGCCAGGACTTGGGAACTGGCATCGATCGCCTGTTCCAAGTCTCCCGTGATGTCGCTCATGGCCGTCAAAAACAAATTGCCAAAGCTGTGGCCCGCCAACCCGCTGCCGGTGGTGAAGCGATATTGAAACAACGCCGTCATCAGCCGCTCTTCCGCCGACAGGGCCGCCAAGCAATTGCGAATATCCCCCGGTGGCAGCACCCCAAAATCGCGCCGCAGCCGTCCTGAAGATCCGCCATCATCCGCCACCGTCACAATGGCCGTGATGTTGGCGCTGTATTGCTTGAGGCCTCGCAACAGGGTTGAGAGACCCGTGCCACCCCCGATCGCCACAATGCGCGGCCCCCGATTCAGCCGCCGATGGGTCAAGAGGCGATCGATCAACTCCTCATCCCCATCGGGCATCAGCACTTCCGCGATCGTTCCCAGGGTGCGCGTTTGTCCCCACAACACCAGCCCCAACCCCCCCGCCAACACCAGCGGCCCAGAAACATTATTGGGAATTAGGGTGGCCAAGCGCCCCACAAACTCTTGCAAAAACTGAGTGGTGTAAAACACCGGGGTTTGCTTTGTCCAAATGGCCGCCCCAAACCACACCAACACCGCCCCGCTCGCACTGGTCAGCAGCCAGCGCTTGACCAACAAACCCGGCGCAAGCCACTTCACCCATTGGTTAACCCGTTTGGGAGCGCGACGCTGCAAAATGGCTCGCGGTAGGTTGCTGAGCCAGTGAACGGTTGAGTAGGACAGTCGATTCTTCAAGGGAAAGGTGGGGAAAAACGGACAAACGAAGCCAAGGCAAGCAGAATCAACAACAAGCACTGGGGCCACAACGGCGGCAACGGCAGCAGTTACCGGGACGCAGGGGAATTAAACCATTGGTGGGGGATCGGGTTCTGGCCAATGGCTACCGTCTCCTTCAAGCACGTATTCAAGAACGTCTTTAAGGACGTAGGCTTAACACCCATGGATCTCCGTTGTTGGCGGTGATTGAGCCGGTGATTAAGCCGGTGATTAAGCCGCTAATCCTGAATCCCGATCGACCCAGCCTGGATCCGCAAACGGGCGGGCTAAAATGGCGAGCAACGGAATTAACCGTTTCCAACCGTCGTAATTTCCATGAGGATAGCGCGTTGCGGATTGGATCCCGGGATGAGTAGCCCGCTCGGTGGGCTGGCATGGCTGGGAATGCTGGCTGCTGGTCAGTCGGTCTGGTTCGTGCGGCGAGACCAGTTCAACCCATCGATCGCAACCCATTGGTCGCAACCCATCAACCGCCAAATTTGCCGCGATCGGATCCAAAACAGCAAGCAATCACAGCAAGCAATCACCCAATCATTCCAGCCATGTCTCAATCCCTGGTTTGTGGCGGATCGGCGAACCCGCTGCCCCTTAATCGCCCCTTGGTGGAACTGCGCGGGGTCAGCAAAACGCTAGGCGATCGCAAAATTCTCGATCGAGTGGATTTCGCCATTTATCCCAACGAGGCGATCGCGATTATTGGCCCCTCCGGCACGGGAAAATCAACCATCTTACGGGTGATTAGTGGCCTGTTGGAACCCGACGAAGGCGAGGTTTATTTGTTAGAAGAACCCCGCCAAGGCCTGCTGGGCGACAGCCACGAACCGGAGGGGGTAGAAATCAAGTTGGTGTTTCAGCAAGCCGCCCTGTTTGATTCCCTGACGGTGGGCGAAAATGTGGGGTTTTCCTTGCTGGAGGCGGGTCAGTTGCCCCCGCACGAAATTCAAAAATTGGTCGATCGCGCCCTGGAGCGGGTGGGGTTGCCGTCCATTGCCGATCGCTACCCGGCGGAGTTGTCGGGCGGCATGAAAAAACGGGTTAGTTTTGCCCGCGCCATCATTGAAAATCCTGCTCCCGATGGCACACCCATTCCCGAAGTGTTGCTCTATGACGAGCCAACGGCTGGCCTTGACCCGATCGCCTCCACAATTGTGGAAGACCTGATGCGGGAACTAAGCCAAAAGGTCAATTTTTGCTCAACCTATGTGGTCGTGACCCACCAGGACAGCACCATTCGCCGCACAGCCGATCGGGTGGTATTTTTGTATGATGGGCGCATTCGTTGGCAAGGGAAAATCCAGGAAGTTGACACCACTGATAATCCCTATGTGCGCCAGTTTTTCAACAGCGCGATCGAGGGGCCTATTCAGGTGGTCACCGCCTAGTTAAAACCCAGGTTTAGTAGCTCTAATTGATCCGAGATTCAGCCAGAATTCAGCCAAAATTGGGAGTCGCTTTAATCCCAGTCATCCACGGTTTTTTGCTGAAGTTGCCATTTTTGGAACCGTTTTTCAAAGTCTTCCGTATCCGGTTGCAAAGACTTCCAAGCATCCAGGGCAATGAACATTCCCCACCCCAAACCCAAGGTGAGCGACCAGCCCAAATGGCCCGAGGAAACCAAGTCAATCAGTAATAAAAAGCCGTTGACGATGCCAAATTTACCGAGGTTTAACTTGAGGCGCTGCCGTTGGGCGGCCACGAATTGTTGGCGTTGCGATCGATCCCCATTTTGAGCCAACCAACGCTGTTCGGCTGCATACAAATCAGTGCGATCGATCCCAATTTCATCGGCCAATTCCAGAAGCTGACTGCGGGAATATTGCTCAATATCTTGGCGACGGGCGATCGCGAGTTGCAAAATTTCCTGCACCGCATCCCGATCGTAATTATCGCGGGTGGGCACATCGATGAAGCGGGAGTCGGAACCGCGTGCATCAGGATTGGCTAAGGGCGATCGATCAGCGTTAGTCATAGGTGGGTCATATCTGGTCTGGGCCGTTGTTTATTGAACAGGCGGGGCCGCCTGCGATCGGGCGATGAACTCGGCGATCCAAAATTTCAGCAATCTCACTCGGCGATCTCAACCGAACTAGACGATCTAACTCGGCCATCGAACTACGAATCATAATATCGATGTTCCTATGGTAATGAGGTTGATCAACCGTTGGCTGCTTCTGAACAGGCCCCAGCAATTCCTCAAGCCATCCCGCAAGCACTCCATGTGGAAACCCGCGGTCGGGGGCTGCCGCTGTTGTGTTTGCATGGTCACCCCGGCTCTGGGCGCAGTATGCAAGTGTTTACGCGCCATTGGGCCGATCGATTCTGGACGATCGCGCCGGATTTGCGGGGATATGGCCGCAGTCGATCGGGGAGTGACTTTGCCATGGAAGCCCACATTGCGGATTTGGTGGCCCTACTCGATCGACTCCAAATTGACCAAGCTCTTGTCTTGGGTTGGTCTTTGGGGGGAATTTTGGCCCTGGAGTTGGCCCTGCGACATCCCGATCGAGTGCAAGGGCTGATTTTGATTGCCACGGCGGCCCGCCCCCGCAGCGCCCCCATGCCCAGCCAACGATGGGACTTGGCCTACACCCTGATTGCAGCTCTGTTGAATGGGGTATGGCCCGGTTGGGCTTGGAATATTCGGCAATTTGGCGAGCGATCACTCCTGCGCTACCTGATTCAACGCCACACCCCCGAAACCTATCGCTACTTGGCTGAATCGGCGGTGTGGGATGTGTTGCAAACCTCAGGGGCGGCCACCCGATCGCTGCGTCAGGCGCTTCAGGCTGGATACGATCGCCAGGCGGATTTGGTCAAAATTCGCTGCCCCGCACTGGTGATGGCCGGAGCGGGCGATCGCCACATCACCCCGATCGCCAGCCTGGAAACCGCCACCGGCTTACCCCGCAGCCAGTGGCACTGTTATGACGGCGTGGCACACCTGTTTCCTTGGGAAATTCCCGATCGGGTTTTGGCAGATATCGATCACTGGCTTCAGGAACAGGGTTTTGGGCAACTCGATTCATTCCAGCAACGCTAGTCGTCGTGGGGGAGCAAGGGGCTTAAGCCCCTTGTCTATGCTGATCGATGGGGCTTCTTGTCTGTGCCGATCGATGAGGCCCAACAGCTAGTTGTGGCTTTTCAGACATCCTCTCCGGCCCACAGTCTGGGAACGCGGAGGCGAGTGATAGGATACAAATTCGACTAATCAGCGCCACTCCACAGGCCGATCGCACCGCCGCACCACACAAAGTCACCATGGGCAACACGTTTGGACATCTGTTTCGGATCACCACCTTTGGCGAGTCCCACGGTGGTGGGGTGGGCGTTGTGATCGATGGTTGCCCGCCCCGGTTGCCCCTAACGGCCGAAGAAATTCAAGTGGAACTCGATCGCCGCCGGCCCGGCCAAAGCAAAATCACCACGCCTCGCAAGGAAACCGACCAGTGCGAAATCCTTTCGGGTGTGTTTGAGGGCAAGACCCTGGGCACGCCGATCGCGATTTTGGTGCGCAACAAGGACACCCGGCCCCAGGACTACGACGAGATGGCCAAGACCTATCGCCCGTCCCACGCCGATGCGACCTACGACGCGAAATATGGGTTCCGTAATTGGCAAGGGGGCGGTCGATCGTCCGCGCGGGAAACGATCGGGCGGGTGGCCGCCGGAGCGATCGCCAAGAAGATCCTGCGGCAATTTGGCAACATCGAAATCGTCGGCTACGTGAAGCGAATTAAGGATCTGGAAGCGGCGATCGACCCGCTGACCGTGACGACGGAGCAGGTAGAAAGCAATATTCTGCGATCGCCCGATGGGGACTTTGCGGAACGGGCGATCGCCCTGATTGAATCAATCCGCGATGAGGGTGATTCCGTCGGCGGCGTGGTGGAATGCGTTGTGCGGAATGTGCCGATGGGCTTGGGTTCGCCCGTGTTCGATCGCCTGGAAGCCGATCTGGCCAAGGCGGTGATGTCCCTGCCCGCCACCAAAGGGTTTGAGGTGGGGTCGGGTTTTGCGGGCACGTTGCTGAAGGGCAGCGAACACAACGACGAGTTTTACACGGACGAAGCGGGCAAACTGCGAACCACAACGAATCGATCGGGCGGAGTCCAAGGCGGCATCAGCAACGGCGAACCGGTCGTGATCCGGATTGCCTTCAAGCCCACGGCCACGATCCGCAAGGCCCAAAACACCGTCGATCAAACCGGGGAAGCCAAGGTGCTGGCGGGCAAGGGTCGCCACGATCCCTGTGTGCTGCCCCGGGCCGTGCCGATGGTGGAGGCGATGGTGGCGTTGGTGGTTTGCGATCATTTGCTGCGCGATCGGGCCCAGTGCCACACCCTCGAAGATTTGGCATAGCGTAGAGATTGCGTTGAGATCAGCCAAATCGAGATCAGCCAAGTCGAGATCAGCCAAGTCGAGATCGGGTATGTCGAGATTGAGGATGTCAGGATCGGCCAAGTCGAGATTCGGCATGGCGGGCATGGTGGGGTTGCTGTGCGGCCTAGTGCCCTTGGGTTTGGGCGGCTGTGCCGACGATGGTGCAGCCAGCCGCGCCTTGGAGCAATCCCTCGCGCCCGACCCGGCCTTGCAAGCGAGTCCCAGCCCCGCCGTTCAACCCAGCCCGAGTCCGAGCTTGACCGCTCCGACTCCTGACCCGATCGCCAGCCCGATCGCCCCCAGCCCCAGCCCCGCCGTTCAACCCAGCCCGATCGCTAGCCTCTCTCAGGAATTGCAACCCTACTGGCAAGATTGGCGCAAACTCGACAGCCTTCAGGGTCTCCAAGATCCGAACCAAATCGTGACCCGGCGGCAATTTGCCCGCTGGCTCGTGAGCGCCAATAACCAACTGTTCCAAAACCGCCCGGCCTGGCAGGTGCGATCGGCCAGTGCCACCAGCCAGCCCCTCTTTACCGATGTGCCCACCACGGATCCAGACTTCGCCGCCATCCAAGGCTTAGCCGAAGCGGGCATTATTCCCAGTCGCTTAACCGGCAACAACAGCCCCACCTTCAGCCCCGATGGGCCCCTCACGCGAGAAACCATGGTGCTGTGGAAAGTGCCCCTCGATTTGCGTCGTCCCTTGCCGCCGGCCACCGTGGAAACCGTGCAAAAGGCTTGGGGATTTTTGGACGCAACCAAGGTAGATGCCCAGACCCTCCGGGCGATCGCGGCCGATCGCGAGAACGGCGAACTCTCCAACATTCGCCGGGTCTTTGGGTTCACCACCCTTCTGCAACCTAAAAAACCGATCACCCAAGGGGAAGCCGCCGCCGCTCTCTGGTACTTCGGCCCCGAAGGCCAAGGCATCACCGCCAAGGATTTGCTCAGTACTGCACCGTCCCCGATCGCCCCGCCAGCTTCCCCGGCCGTAAACTAAGCGCAACTGATTTCAACGCTTTGCACCAACGCTTTGCACAAATTTTGGTGACCGCTGCGATAGAAAGATGATTGCCGGCCTCAACATCGATGTCTATCAGGTCTTCGTCTGTGGTGCGATTCACCTTTCAGCCTCCACCGCCAGGATCCCCCGATCCCGATCGCGATCGCCAATTAAATCAAACCCTCCAGGCCTTGGTGCTGCGGGCCCAAAGTCTACCGCCCCAAAGTCTAGAGTTCAAAAAAGCGATCCAACAGGTGGTGAAACTTGTTTGTGAATCGAACCGGCTTCGGCGTTCTCTAAGCACCCAGAAGGTTTATCGAGATCACCCCCGTTATGGGGAGTTTTATCACGAGGCATTCTGTCGCTTGCTCGATTGGCTACCCACAGTCATTCAAAAGAAACAGTACGATCCCGATCGGGGTGAAGTCATGACCTGGCTTAACAACAAACTTCAGTATTTGTTCAAGGATGCTGTTCGAGATTTAACCGGCGTGCGCACACCCTTTGCAGTCGGTGTAGATCTGGAAAACCTGGATGAGCAGGGTGAGCTACCCGCCGATATGAACCCTTGGTCAGCACTCATGGCCCAAGAAGAGCTGGATCCATCGGAAGTTTGGCGACTTTACAAAGCCCAAGATCCCGATGGGTTGCTCCAAAAAGTGGTTCTCGGATCAATCCGCCTTGAACAACTGATTGATGCTAAAAACCAAGGAAAGAGTATGCGGAAATTGGCAATTGAGCTATCCGTCAATGCCAATACACTCAGCTCCATCTATACTCGCCATAAAGACCAGTTCTTTGAGTCGGTTCGGCGCTTTAGGCAGTCGCTCCAACCGCCCGATGAATAGCCTAATTTACACAGAGATTTCCTTGAATTCAGTTTTTCAAGAAAAATCTCCTCGTGAATTGGTTCATTAAATCTAGACATTCATTTCCTAATACACCCACTCTCTTCATTTTTATCATTCTTGTCACTCTTTCAGTGTCAAACCCATTCTTTAGCAAAACCCCTCTAAGAGGAGACAGTATTCTCGATTCAGGTGGCCTTAGATTTTTAGTTGCCTCTTTCAATTGCTTCTTCTAATTGGTGATTGACCAAATATTGATCAACTCAAATTGGGGACTGCCATCCCTGTTCTTTGTTTTTTCAAAGTTGGTATTGTCAATCAGAATTAGCCATTAAAGATCACTTGAAATCAACCCGAAACAAACTTGAATTTCAATCAAAATTGAGTTGGTTAATCCTCCAATGACGGACAAATAGATCATGACCCTTGACCCCACTTCACCCAATTCTCAAACCACAGAAGTCAACCAGTTTCACGAAACAATTACAATTCCCTTGCGCGCCAAACACCGAGCCACCGCTGAACAATTTGCCAAGACCGCAATGCATCCAGACCAGCGTGATGTGATCTATCACAACACGTTGGCGATCCTAGCCCTCAGCGATTGGTTGCACTGGCTGCAAATTCCCCATTCCCATCAGAATTGCGAGAGCTGGGATCCTGTAATTAGAGGATTTGATGATGTGGCAGATTTGGCGATCGAGGAAGTCGGTCGAGTAGAATGCCGGCCGGTTTTTCCGGGGGCTGATTCCTTGGAGATTGCACCGGAATCCCAAGCCGATCGAGTAGGCTACTTTGCCATTGGCTTGGATTTGCAGACAGGCGATCACCCCGAAGCCACTTTGATTGGTTTTATACCCACATCGGCTTTGTTCGATCGAGAACAGATTTGGCTATCAGAACTCCAATCTTTAGATGATTTCCTGGAGTGGTGGGATGCAAAGGTTGCAGAAACTCGCGCTGTAAATTCTGAAACTAGTCAACAGCGTGTTTCAACTAGCAATCCAGTAGTCAGCTCAGAAATTGATTCCAAGATCAATCCAGAGATTAACCCAGCAATTAATCCTAGAACGAACCCAGAGCCGGATCCAGAAATCTATCCAGAGGTCCAACCAACGGGAGCCAAACCGGCCGTTTCCATGATGCCTTGGCTCGAAAATCAATTCGAGCATGGTTGGCAGAGCCTAAGCAGTTTATTACAAGAGATCCTAGAGCCAGATTCTTTTAGAGTTGGTTACCGAAAACAACCAAAAATCACAGGGGCGAAACTCCTGGTGATCAAGAATTTGGAAAAGCCAATTCTTCTGAGTGTGGACATTGGCCACCATGAACTCACCGAGGAAGAAGCAAGCAGTCCCGAGAACTTGCCTGAGAGTCTCCGGCTGTGGGACATCACCATTCAGCTGCGAAATCTGGACGTGGAAATGCTTTTACCCAACGAATTGCAACTCACGCTTTTGGATCATTTGGGACAAGCTCTGGAGCAGACCACCCCAGAGATCCACGCAGGTCTAAGAATTGATCTCATTGCAAACCCTGGGGAAACCTTCATGGCGCAAGTGGTGCTGGGGGATTTTAAAGTTATTGAAACTTTAACTGCACCGTCGTTGTAATTCGTGCCCGCTCGCTAGGGTTCGATAAAATGTGTCTGGTTTCGTCAGGGCTTCCATGGCACACATTTGGGGTTTACAAGCGCTAAACTGCCGCACCATCTCCCTGGTTGGAGTGGGGGTTATGGTAACCCATGGGTTGATGGCAGGTTTTTTGGCCACCGCTGCGGTTGCTGAGTCGATCGCCCCGGATGGTCAACTTTCAACCACGGTGCAGCAACGGGAACCCAACCAATGGACGATCGAGGGGGGCGATCGGGCCGGGAGCAACCTGTTTCATAGCTTTCAGCAGTTTTCGATTCCCACGGGCGGGCTGGCTCACTTCAACAACGCCGCCGACGTGGCTAATATTTTTGCCCGAGTGACTGGCGGCCAGCGATCGCTTCTGGATGGGACGCTGAGGGCCAATGGGGCAGCTAATCTTTTCCTACTCAATCCAGCGGGCATTTTGTTGGGGCCCAATGCCCGCCTAGATCTGGGCGGATCGTTTTTTGCCAGCACAGCCGATCGCCTGGTGTTTGCCGATGGGCTGAGTTTTGGGGTCAACGATCCGGCGGGTCGTCCGTTGCTGTCGATGAGCGTGCCGGTGGGGTTGCAATATGGGTCTGCGCCGGGAGTAATTCGGGTGGAGGCGCGATCAACTAACCCAGTTCCTACGGGGTTAGAAGTTAAACCGGGTCAGGCGATCGGCCTGTTTGGTGGGGCGATCGAGCTGGATGGTGGTGTGTTGATTGCGCCGCGTGGTCGCCTGCAACTAATCGCCAGCCCTCCCAATGCAACCCTAGCGTTGAATACACCAATTGCTACTATTCAAGCCACAAATTCCGGCTCGATCGGCAATGGTCAAGCTGTTACTTCACCATCGAGCATTCTATTAACAAATAAAGCCCTTTTGGACGTTCGAGATCCTGTTCAGGGTGGCACAGTGGAACTTGACGGCCACAACATTTTGCTAAATTCTAGTTCTCAAGTTTTTGCGGGAGTTCGTGCGCCCGCATCAGTTGATAGTGTAGAACATAGCTCAATAACTGCTGATCAAGTACCTCTTAATAACTTGCCAATCAGTGGAGATATCCGCGCTCGCGCAACAGACACAATTACCCTTGATGGAGGACTCACCTTCTTTTCAAATGCTGTTGATCCAGATGCGATGGGAAATGCGGGCAATACAACCATTCAGGCTCGATTAGTCCAGCTCTTGAATGGCGGTCGTGTTTATACTGGCACTGAAGGAGTTGGCAATGCCGGGAACTTAAGAATAATCGGTGATCGATTAACGGTTTCAGGTGTTAGTGAAAACCCCTTTCTTTATAGTGGTATTTTGAATTTAGCTGAAGTCTCTGGCACGGGCAACGGTGGCTTAATTGATATTCAAGTTGACTCAATTCACTTGGCAGATGGTGGCTCAATTCGAGCTAATACTGCCGGTCAAGGCAATGCAGGACGCATTACGATTCGTGCTACGGGGGATGTCGTAATCGAGCGAGTTGATGCCCGTGCTGGAGACGTTGATCGTGAGTCCAGTGGTATCTACAGTCGAAGCGCAGAAAACTCTACAGGAAATGGCGGCACGATCGATCTCCAAGCTCGCTCATTAACACTCCGTGATGGGGGGTTTATGACTGCTACCACTCGTGGAACTGGTAATGCTGGAAATTTGTTAATTCATGTTAGTGATGGAATTACCATTTCCGGTGTGAGTCAATTGGACGAAGTAATTGTATTCTCCAAGAATGAAAAATTAATTTTCCAACAATCTAGTGGACTCTACAGCTCTGCTTCAAGAACTAGTAAAGGAGAAGGAGGAAACATCCAAATTAACGCAGGGTCTCTATTGGTCAATCATGGTGGATTGATCATTACGAGAACAGATGGAGGCGGCAACGCTGGAAGTATTCGCATTCAAGTAGCCAGAGACGTGACAATTGATGGAGTTGGCCCCGATTTATCTTCTAGTGCGATTATTAGTTCTTCAGAAGGAAACAGCCTTGGACATGGTGGATCAATCCAAGTTGAAGCGCAATCATTGACTGTTTCCAATGGAGCAGTGATTAATACCCAAACGTTAACTAATCAGGATGCTGGCAGTATTAATCTTGTAGCCGATCGATTATCATTTTTGAATGGTGGACAAGCAATTGCCACAACCACAAAAGCAGGCCACGCCGGTGACATTACAATCAGCGCTGACCAAGTTTTAGTGGAAGGATTCGATCCCCGATTTTCTGTTCGACAAGAACTATTTAGTGAAAATGTTGTGGGGCGAAATCTTGGCTCTTTCAGTGGCATTTTTGTAGGAGCTGATGTTGAATCAACTGGAGAAGGTGGGAGCCTAAATATACAAGCCCGAGAAATTAATTTACAGTCGGGAACAACTTTGGCAGTGGGGTCAGCAGGAACAGGAGCAGCGGGGCGCATGGGCCTCGCGGTTGACCGGTTGCAAATGACTGGAGCACATCTCTCGGCGGAAACGCGATCGGGGGCGTTTGGCGGTATCCAAATTGATAGCCAAGGGATCGAATTACGGGAGCGATCGCTGATCAGCACCAATGCTCAGGAGTCAGCAACCGGCGGCAACATTGTGATCGACACGGACACGCTGGTGGCGCTGGAAAACAGTGATATTTCAGCGAACTCGGTGAATAGTTTTGGCGGACGGGTGAACTTGCGGGCCCAAGGGGTGTTTGGGACGGCTTTTCGAGAGGCATTGACCGATCGCAGTGATATTACGGCTAGCTCGGCGCGGGGGCCAGAATTTAGCGGCACGGTGCAACTGGAGGTGCTGAACCCCGACCCGGCCCGAGGGGCGATCGCCCTGCCGACGGCGGTTGGTGTGCCCCCCAAACCCACTAGCCCCTGCGGCCCCCGATCAGATCCAAGGGCGATCGAGTTTTTTGCCTTGGGACGGGCCGGCCAAGCACCAACCCCGATCGAGGCGGCCACCCTGGAAGCCATGCCCTTTACGGCGGACTTGCGCCCGATCGCCCCTAGCCCCGCAATGGCGGTTTCCTTGCCTCCGATCACAACTGCCCCAGTGGAGGCAACAGGCTGGCAAACGACGGATGATGGGCGGTTGGTGCTGGTGGCTACTGGGGCAGTTCCAGTGGTGGTGGGTCAACCGATTGAGGGACACGGCTGCTGGCCAAAGGGAGCAAATGAGTAAGGCTGAACCAATTCTGTGGGGAGTGGCGCTAGGGATGGTTCTGGCTGGTGACCCAGTGATCGCGAATCCGGTGTCGGATGGTTCCCTGTCCACGGAGGTGGCGCAACCGGAGGCAAACCGCTGGACGATCGAGGGGGGCGATCGGGCCGGGAGCAACCTGTTTCATAGTTTTCAGCAGTTTTCGATTCCCACGGGCGGGCTGGCTCACTTCAACAATGCCGCCGACGTGGCTAATATTTTTGCCCGAGTGACTGGCGGCCAGCAATCGCTTCTGGATGGGACGCTGAGGGCCAATGGGGCAGCCAATCTTTTCCTACTCAATCCAGCGGGCATTTTGTTTGGGCCCAATGCCCGCCTAGATCTGGGCGGATCGTTTTTTGCCAGCACGGCCGATCGCCTGGTGTTTGCCGATGGGCTGAGTTTTGGGGTCAACGATCCGGCGGGTCGGCCGTTGCTGTCGATGAGCGTGCCGGTGGGGTTGCAATACGGGTCTGCGCCGGGAGCAATTCGGGTGGAGGCGCGATCAACTAACCCAGTTCCTACGGGGTTAGAAGTTAAACCGGGTCAGGCGATCGGCCTGTTTGGTGGGTCATTGGAATTTGAGCAGGGTTGGGCGATCGCGCCGGAGGGTCGGATTTGGGCAGTGGCGGCGGGGCCGGGAACGGTGGTGAATTTCAACCGCTTGCTGGATACGCCGATCGCCCCAGGAGCAAACCTGACCTTCCAAGGGGGCGGGCTAGAGGTCAGCGGCAATGGTGGCGGGGAGTTGGTAGCAATTGGCGATCGGGTGCAACTGGGCCAGGGGGCGTTGTTGGCGGCGAACACGTTGGGGACGGGGGATGGTCGTGGGTTGTGGGTGCGATCGGGTGAGTTTGGGCTAACGGATCGATCGGCGGTTTCTACGATTACGTTGGGCAGTGGTCGGGGTGGTGATTTAAGCCTCACGGCCCAGCGATCAATCAACTTATCCAGTGGTCGGGATTTTGCTGGTTTCATCAATCAATTACTAGCTGGTCAGTTTGCGCCTAGTGATGTAGCTGGAGGTTTGTTTTCTGTCAGCTTGGGGGCGGGCAATGCTGGCCGAATTGTATTGGGTGCAGAGAATATTGATTTGAGTGAAGGGTCGGTGATTTTAACATCCACTTTCGGCGCGGGGCGGGGTGGTGATGTGTTGATTGATGCCACGGGAATGGTGAGACTCAATCGATCAGGTCTGTTTTCAGGGACGGCTGGATCGGGAAAAGCTGGAGATTTAGTTAGTCAATCTAGAAACTTTGAAATTATAAATACTGGGGCTGTTTCCTCATTGACCTTATCGAGTGGCACAGCAGGAAATATTGATATAACAGCACTGGACTCTGTAACATTAATCGGCGGCGAATTTATACCGATTAACATTGGTAATGTTCAATCGATGACTGGAGGTGGTATTGAAGCCTCTTCATTTTCAGATATGAGTTCTGCAGGACAAGCTAGACTGAGTGGTTTCTTTTCGTTATTAGACGAAGAAGCTAGATTAGTCTCTTCAAATAGTTCAAACTCTAGCGATCCTGGTGAAATTAGGATCCAATCAAGTCAAGTAATCTTAAAAAATAGAGCAGCCCTTACAACCAACCGTTACACGCAATCACCACTTCCTAGTATGGATAAGTCTACAAACAATGGGAGGATTATTATTGATGCAACAGAATTAGTCGAAATGGATAATTCGATCTTATCTACTAATGCCGATGTAAATCCTAGTCATAGCGGTGACAGGTTAGTTCTCGATTCCAGCAAGTTTTCTGAATCAGGAACAGTTGAAATTTATACTAAAGTCCTCCGAGTTGTTGGAGGATCACAAATTCAAAGTGCTACTGTTAGTATCCTTAATCCCAGAAGTGTTGAATCTAAACACAAAACTTCATATTCTAGGCAACAAGAGTTTCTGGCAGTAAATCATAGCTCCAATGACTGATTGAGCCATAGCGACCGAGTACAACTTGCAAATATCGCAATTTATCTAGTAGC